>JAKFVZ010000733.1 GCA_021732965.1 Reyranella sp. | reverse complement strand
ATCGACGGCCTTCGACGATGCCGCCGCGGTCCTCCACACCGGCTGATGCTCACCCCCCGATGTCTCGTCAGAGTTTCGGCCGGCGCGAACGCCAGGGCGTGGCGCGTTCGTAGGCGGCCCCGGCGGCGATGACGCCGGCTTCGTCGAAGGCGCGGCCGGCGAGCTGGAAGGCGAGCGGCATCCCGTCGGCGCCGAAACCGCAGCACACGGCGGCGGCCGGCTGGCCGGTGACGTTGAACGGCATGCTGAGCGACGGCTTGCCGAGGAAGTGGAAGATCGGCGCCGGGTCCTCGAAGATCTCCGGCGGGCCCCACTGGTTGGGCGTCATCACGAGGTCGTAGCCCCGCATCGCCTCGCGCGTGTCCTGTTGCAGCTTGCGGCGGAATCTGAGGGCGGAGATGTACTGCTCGGCCGACAGGAAGGCGCCGAGCTGGAAGCGCCGCCGTGTCGTGTAGCCGAACTTTTCGGGCCGCTCGATGATGTCGCGGCGATGGATGGCATGCGCCTCGGTCGTGATGATGACCCTGCCGCAGATATGGTAGTCGCGGATATCGGGGAAGATCACGTCCTCGACGACGGCGCCGAGGTCGCGCATCACCCGCACGGCTTCTTCCATGCCCTTGGCCATGTCCGGCGAAAGTGCGGCGCCGGAGTCCTCGTACCAACTCCGCGCCAGCGCGATGCGCATGCCCTTGATCGGGCGCTGCGCGGCCGCGCCGTAGTCGACCTTCGCGGTGCGCGCGGAAGCCTGGTCGTTGGGATCATGACCGGCCAGCACGTCGAGCATCAGTGCGCAGTCCTCGGTCGTCCACGCCATCGGCCCGGCGGTGTCGAGGCTGAAGGACAGCGGGAAGATCCCGCAGCGGCTCACCAGCCCGTAGGTCGGCTTGATGCCGGCAATGGCGCAGAAGCCGGCAGGATTGCGGATCGAGCCGCCGGTGTCGGACCCCATGGCGCCCATGCAGAGCGCCGCCGCGACGGCTGCGCCCGAGCCGCTGGAGGAGCCGCCGGGCTGGAACTCGGTGTTCCACGGGTTGCGCACGGGCGGGAACGGCTGGTCCGGCGTCATCGCGCCGTTGGCGAATTCATGGGTGCCGAGCTTGCCCAGGATCACGGCGCCGCCGGCCTTGAGACGCCGCACGGTCTCGGCATCGATCGCCGGCATGTAATCGATCCTGAGATGCGAATGGCCGGTCGTCTTGATGCCGGCGGTCTCGTAGATGTCCTTCAATCCGATCGGGATGCCGTGCATCGGGCCGCGCCTCAGGCCGCCGCTCATCTCCATGTCGGCCTGTCGCGCGGCGTTCAGCGCGACATCCGCGGTGACGAGGACGTAACTGGACAAGCCGCGATCGACGGCGGCGATGCGCGTCAGGAAGGCTTCCGTCAGCGCCGTCGAGGTCAGTTCGCCGCTCGCCATCAGGCGGCCGGCCTCGGCGATGCTCAAGGTCGTGAGATCGGTCATGACGCGGCTCTACTCGTCGGCCCGGAAGACCTGCGGCGGCTCCGCGGCCCAGGCCCATCGCTGGGGGATGCGATCCATCAGGCCGAGCAGCCCGACATAGCCTTTGTGCAGATGTCCGATGTCTTCCTCGGTCAGAGTGAGACCGGTCAGCGCGGCGCGTGCCCGGAATTCCTCGAGCGTCGGCGCCTTGATCGACGATGTCATGATTCCCCTCCGCGTTGCCATGCATGCAATCGACATGCCGCGTAGTTCGTAACGCGGCTGTGTTGCATTGGCTTGGCGCTTGCATGGCGGGAAGGGCGATCTTCTCCCGTCGGAGTTGTCGACGGGATCGCCGAACTGAGGAGCCCTGAATGTTCAAGCGCCTTCGTATTGCTGTTGCCGGTGTCGGCCTCTTCGCCGCGACTGCATTGCCTGCCTTTGCACAAGGCACTCTGCGCATCGGCATGACAGCTGCCGATATCCCGCAGACGACGGGCCAGCCCGATCAGGGGTTCGAAGGCTTCCGCTTCGCCGGCTACACCATCTATGACGCGCTCGTGAACTGGGACCTGTCGAAGGCCGACGCCATCGCCGACATCCGGCCCGGGCTCGCCGTGTCCTGGGCACCGGTCGAGGGCGAGCCGACCAAGTGGGTCTTCAAACTGCGCGAAGGCGTGAAGTTCCACGACGGTTCGGACTTCGACGCCGACGCGGTGATCTGGAACCTCGACAAGGTGCTGAACGACAAGTCGCCCCAGTTCGACCGCAAGCAGATGGCTCAGGTGCGTGCGCGCATCCCGACGCTGGTCGGATACAGGAAGATCGACAAGTACACCGTCGAACTCACGACGCGCATCGTGAACTCGCTGTTCCCGTACGACATGTCCTACGTCTTCTATTCGAGCCCGGCGAACTGGGAGAAGCAGGACAAGGACTGGAACAAGGTTGCGCTCAATCCCTCGGGCACCGGCCCGTTCAAGGTCGACAGGGTCGTGCCACGCGAGCGCATGGAACTCTCGCGCAACGCCGCCTACTGGGACAAGGCGCGCGTGCCGAAGGTCGACAAGGTGATCCTGTTCCCGATGCCGGAGGCCGCGACCCGCACGGCCGCCCTCCTGGCGGGCCAGGTCGACTGGATCGAAGTGCCAGCCCCCGACGCCATCCCGCGCCTCAAGCAGGGCGGCATGAGCATCGTCACCAACAAGTATCCGCACAACTGGGCCTATCAGCCCAGCATGGTCGAGGGCTCGCCGTGGACCGACATCCGCGTCCGCAAGGCGGCTAACCTTGCGATCGATCGCGCCGGCATCAACAAGCTGCTGGGCGGCCTGATGATCGAGTCCAAGGGCCATGTCTATCCGGGCCATCCGTGGTTCGGCTCGCCCTCCTTCGACATCAAGTACGATCCGGCAGCGGCCAAGAAGCTGCTGGCTGAAGCGGGCTACAGCGCGACCAAGAAGCCGAAGATCAAGATAGCGATCTCGACCTCGGGCTCGGGCCAGATGCTGCCGCTGCCGATGAACGAATACGTGCAGGAGAACC
>JAKFVZ010000729.1 GCA_021732965.1 Reyranella sp. | reverse complement strand
AGGCCGTGTAGGAGGCGACGTCGGCATTGTTGCCGAGCCATGCCTCAAGCTTGCGGACCTCCGCGTCGGTCGCGGTCCACGAGGCGCCCTGGGCGAGCTTCATGTCGACGATCAGTTCCGGCCGGTTGGCCGTCGGGAAGAACTGCTTCGACACCAGCCCGAACGCCGCGATCGAACCCACGAAGGCCAGCGCCGTGATGGCGATGGTCGTCTTGCGCCAGGTGACGCACCACGTGACCATCTTGCGGAAGAGCGTGTAGAGGCGGCCGTTGTAGGGATCGTGATGCTGGACCTTGGGGGTCGGCAGGAGGTGATAGCCCATCCACGGCGTGAACAGGACGGCCACGAACCACGAGATGATCAGCGACAGGCCGACGACCCAGAAGATCGAGTTGGTGTATTCGCCGGCGCTGGAGCGGGCGAAACCGACCGGCACGAAGCCGACGGCCGTCACGAGCGTGCCCGTCAGCATGGGGAAGGCGGTCGAGGTATAGGCGTAGGTGGCGGCCTCCAGGCGGCTCGCGCCCTGTTCCAGCTTCACCATCATCATCTCGACGGCGATGATCGCGTCGTCGACCAGCAGGCCGAGCGCAATGATCAGCGCGCCCAGCGAGATGCGCTGGAAGTCGATCCCGAGCAGCAGCATGCCCACGAAGGTGATGGCCAGCACCAGCGGTACCGACAGCGCCACGATCACGCCGGTGCGGATGCCGAGGCTGATGAAGGAGACGACCAGCACGATGGCCAGCGCCTCCAGCAGCGAGGCGCTGAACTCCTCGAACGACTTGGCCACGACCTCCGGCTGGTTGGCAATGCGATGCACCGTGATGCCGACCGGCAGGGCGGCCTCGACCTCGGTCATCGTCCTGTCGAGTGCCTTGCCCAGCGTCTCGACGTTGCCGCCCGGCGCCATCACGACGCCGAGGCCGATCACCGGCTTGCCGCCGAAGCGCATGGCGAGCTGGCGCGGGTCCTGGTAGCCGCGCCGGATCTCGGCGACGTCGCCCAGGGTCAGCGTCTGGCCGTTGGCGGTGAAGGGCAGCGCCAGGAGCTGCTCGGCCGAGGTCGGCGCGCCGTCGACGCGGACGGCCACGCGCTCGCCCTTGGTCTCGACCGTGCCGGTGGCCACGATGGCGTTCTGGCGGCGCACGATCTCGAGGATCTGGTCGACCGGGACGCCGAGCATGGCCAGCCGCGTATGGCTGAACTCGATGTAGATCTTCTCGTCCTGCAGGCCGAACAGGTCGGCCTTCGTGACGTCGGTCACGCGCAGCAGGCGCTGGCGCACGGCCTTGGCGATCTCCTTCACGTCGGCCGGCGAGAAGCCGTCGGACTCGAAGGCCCAGATCATGCTGTAGGTGTCGCCATACTCGTCGTTGAAGAACGGCCCGACCACGCCCTGCGGCAGCGAGCCCCTGATGTCGCCGACCTTCTTGCGCACCTGGTACCAGAGGTCCGCGACCTTGGCCGGCGGCGTGTCGTCCCGCAGGGAGACGAAGATCACTGTCTCGCCGGGCTTGGTGTAGCTGGTGACGTTGAAGAAGTAGGGAAGCTCCTGCAGCTTGGTCTCGATCTTCTCGGTGACCTGCTGCTCGACCTCGCGCGACGTGGCCCCCGGCCAGGCCGCCGACACGACCATCTGCTTGATGGTGAAGGGGGGATCCTCGCCTCGGCCCAGGTTGAAGAATGCATAGAAGCCGGCCAGCGTGAGCGCGATCATGAAGAACACGGTGAGCGTGCTGTACTTCAGCGCCAGCGCCGAGAGATTGGTGCGCGTGGTCATGGAGAATCTCCCCTCGGGACGAGGTCGCTAGCGCGTCGCCTGTTGCTGCTGCATCGGCAGCGGCTTCACTTTTTGCCCGGTCTCGAGCTTGTGCACGCCGGCGGTGGCGATCAGCTCGCCGTCCTTCACGCCCGAGGAAATTGCGGCGGTGTCGTCGCGCCAGCGCGCGATCGTCACGGGCCGCAGTTCGACCGTGCCGCTGGTGCGGTCGACGACCCAGACGGCGGGCTGCGTGCCGCGCTGGAAGATCGAGGAGAGGGGGACCTCGGCGACAGGCGTGTTGTCGGGACGTTCGAAACCCAGCGTCGCCGTCATGCCGAGGCCGATGAACTCCGGCGGATCGATCACGCTGAAACGCGCGGCGTAAGTGCGTGTGACGGGATCGGCGCTGGGCGACAGCTCGCGCAGTTTGGCCGAGTGGCGGCGGCCGGGATCGGACCACAGCTCGAAGCTGGCGCCCTTGGCCTCGCGCACGACCTTCAAGCGGTGCTCCGGCACACCCACGAGGATCTCGAGTTCGTCGAGCCGGGCGAGGCGGATCACGCCCTGGCCCTGGGCCATCACCTGGCCGACTTCTGCCTGGACGGCGGTGACGACACCCGCCGCATCGGCACGCAGCACAGTGTAGGCGAGATTGTTCTCCGCCGAGGAAAGCTGGCTCTTCGCCTGGTCGACGCGGGCGAGGGCCGTCGAGGCGAGCGACTGGCGCTGGTCGAGCGTCTGCGGCACGAAAGCGGTGCTTCCGCGCAGGTTCAGGTAGCGCTCATGGTCGGCCCTGGCGCGCGCATAGTCGGCGTCGGCGGAAGCCAGGGCGGCGCGGGCATTGTCGACGGCGAGCCTGTAGTCCGCCGGGTCGAGCGTCGCGATCACGTCGCCCGCCTGCACGACGGCACCGACATCGACCGAGCGCTGGACGATCTTGCCCGAGACGCGGAAACCCAGCGTGCTTTCGATGCGGGGAACGACCGTGCCGGCGAGCAACAGCGCCTGGCTTTGCTTTTTGTAGGAAATCTCTGCAACGCGCGCGGGCCGGACGACCGGTTCGCTGTTGGCCGCCGGGCGGCTGGCATTCGCCGTGAATGAGAAGGCGGCGAATGCGCCGCCTGCCAAGGCCATGCCGACCGCGCCCATCACGGCCAGCTTGACGGGAAACCTGGCAGGGAGCTTAACGTTGGGGAGACGCATGGCGGGCCTTACTTCGGACGTTT
>JAKFVZ010000162.1 GCA_021732965.1 Reyranella sp. | reverse complement strand
GCCGAGACGGTGAAGCCGGCGGCGAGCTTGTTGCGCCACCTGCCCTCCATCCAGCGGCCCGACGTCCAGTCCTTGAACTTCGCGAAGTCGGCCGATACCCCGCCCATGTAGGTCGGGCTGCCGAAGATGATGGCGTCCGCGGCATCCAGCTCGGCGGCGCGGGCTTCTGCTTCGGCGACCGGGATCAGGCTCACCGTGGTGCCCGGAACGGCCCGCGCGCCGGTGGCGACGGCCTCGGCGAGGGCCTGGGTGTGGCCGTAGCCGGAATGATAGACGATCGCGACATTGCTCATGATGGATTCCAATCCTTTGATTTACCTGTAGAAAACGCCGAAGCGTTTCTTCTGGTCAGTTGATTTCACAAAGTGACTGGAAACATCTGGGATGGCCTCTATATATTCGCCAGTAGGTACCGAATCGTAACCTGAAGGTTTTTTTCGATGAGCACTTCAACACCGGCTACAGCGACGCAAGCCAAGGAAAGCGTCACCTGCCCCATGGACTTCATCCTGCGCATGCTGATGGGGCCGTGGACGACCTACATCCTCTACAATCTCCGCACGCACGGACCGCAGCGCTTCGGCGAGTTGAAGCGTCGGGTGTCTGGCATCTCCGCCAAGATGCTGACGGAGCGCCTGCGGACGCTGGAAGGCGCGGCGCTGGTGAAGCGCGACTACGAGGCGACCATTCCGCCCAAGGTCACCTATTCCCTTACCAAGCGCGGCGGGGAACTGGATGAGGTCATGGACCGGCTGGCGGAGATCGCCATCCGCTGGGAGGCCGAGGATGCCGCCAAGCGCAGCGGCCGCCCGATCGAGTTGAAGCCTGCCGAGCCGAAGCAGGCCGCACTGCAGGCGGCCGAATGATGGCGACCAGAGCGCAAGCCGAAGCGGTTTCGCCTATTTCTTCGTGACACCCCAGAAGACCGTGACGGGCGGCGGCGGGTTGATGGTGCCGATGTTGGAGCGGACAGCGCTGACGCCGAACCACTCGCCGAGCGGCACGTGCGTCACGACCTTGATGGCGCGCTCCTGGACAGCCGTTGCGGCGGCTTTCTTCTCCGTTTCCGTCGAGGCCTTCACGTAGCTGTCGCGCAGCTTCTCCAGCTCCTCGTCGCAAGGCCAACCCGAGCGGGCCTTGTCGCAGCTCGCGATCAGGAACGGGGTCATCAGCGGGTCGAGGATGTCGACCTGCGACCAGCTCGTGGAGAAGGCGTTCCAGCCGCCTTCCGACACGGGCACCTTCTTGGCAAGACGCACGATCACGCTCTGCCAATCCATCGAGATCATGTCGACCTTGAAACCGGCTTTCTCCAAAAGCGACTTGGCGACGGGGCCGAGCTGCTTGATGACGCCGAGATCGGTTGGCGCCAGCAGCGTGACCGGCGTGCCGTCGTAGCCCGCTTCGGCGAGCAGCGCCTTCGCCCTGGCGGCATTTCCCTCGACCAGACCCGCCATGCCGGCGTCCGTCGCCAGAGGCGAGCCGCAGGTGAACATCGCCTTGCAGGTCTGCCAGAAGCGCTTGTCGCCGATATTGGCCTGCAGGAAGTCCTGCTGGTTGAGCGCCAGAGCGGCGGCCTGGCGGACCTTCTCGTTGTTGAAGGGCGGCAGCAGCCAGTTCATCCGGAAGGAGTACTGGTTGGACACCCGGCCCTTGATGACGCGGATGCCCTTGTCCTTCTCGATCAGCGGCAAGTGGTCGGACGACACGCTTTCGAGATAGTCGATTTCGCCATTCAAGAGCGCATTGACCTGGGTCTCGGCGTCGGGAATCGCCATCCACTCGACGCGATCGACGCCCACGACCTTGCCGCCGGACAGGCCCGACATCGGCTCCGAACGCGGCTTGTACTTGGCGAACCTGGTGTAGACGAGCTTCTCGCCGGGCTTCCATTCGTCTTTCTTGAACACGAACGGACCGGAGCCGATGTACTCCTCGATCTGCTTGAACGGATCGGTCTCGGCGATGCGCTTGGGCATCATGAAGGGCACCACCACCGAGGGCTTGCCCAGCGATTCGATGACGGCGCCGAACTTCTGCTTCAGCACGATCTGGAAGGTCTTCGCATCGACGACCTTGTACTCCTGCAGGGACTGCGCGAGCTTCTGGCCCATCGCGTCGCGTGCCGACCAGCGCTTGAGCGAGGCAATGCAGTCCTCCGCCGTCACCGGCTGGCCGTCATGCCATTCCAGCCCGTCCCGCAGCTTGAACGTCCAGACGAGCCCGTCGTCGCTGGTCGTCCAGGTGTCGACCATCTGAGGCTTCACCTGGAACTTCTCGTCCATGGCGAACAGCACGTCGTAGAGCATGTAGCCATGATTACGCGTGATGTAGGCGCCGCTCCAGATCGGATCGAGCACCTTCACGTCGGAATGCATCACCACCTTGAGCGTCTGCGCCGAGGCAATCGGCACGGCGGATACGGTGGCGAGAGCGGCAACGGCTGACAGCAACAAACGACGCATGCTTGGCCCCCAATGGACAACGCGAGGACCAAAAGTCTAAGGCGAGTTCACAGCCTGTGTCAGCGCGGGAGACCTACATTCGAAGAAAAAGAAATTCACCCGAAGCACGCCCCCTGACACGGTTCTTGCAGGCAAGAACCACTTCTTTCTATCCCCCCGACGTGAACTCATCCTGAGAGGCGGGTGCCGGACTCGTCACCGGATCAGTCGAGGAATCCAAACTCGCGCGGCAGCCAGAGGATGATTTCCGGCCAGATCATGCAGATGGCGACGGTGAGGACCTGTAGAGCCACGAACGGCACGATACCGCGATAGATGTGGGCCATCGTCACCGAGGGCGGCACGGTCGCCTTCATGTAGAAGAGCGCGAACCCGAAGGGTGGCGTCAGGAACGCCGACTGCAGGTTCACGGCCACCAGGATCACGAACCAGACCATGAAGTCCTTGTTCTCGGCGATGTGCGGCGTGAAGTCGACCTTCAGCAGGATGGGCGCGAATATCGGCAGCACGATCAGGCAGATCTCGAGG
>JAKFVZ010000419.1 GCA_021732965.1 Reyranella sp. | reverse complement strand
CGGGCGGCGGGGCGGGCAACCGACGGCGTCGTGTTCGAGATCGCCGACCGCACGGCCATGCGGCTGGCGCTGGCCGGCGCCGGCCCCATCGACATCCTGATCCACAATGTCGGCGAGCGGGACCGTCGCTCCTTTGCCGACATCGACGCCGACGATTTCGCCCGGCTCGTCGACACCGACCTGTCGGCCGGACAGGCGCTGATCCGGCTGGTCGTGCCGGGCATGGTCGAGCGGGGCTGGGGCCGGCTGATCCTCGTGACGTCGATCGCCGCCACACTCGCGGCACCCGGCGCCTCGTCCTACATCGCGGCCAAGGCCGGGCTTGCCGCCCTTGCCCGCGCCCTCGCGGCCGAACTCGGCGACAAGGGCATCACCTCGAACACGATCTCGCCGGGCTTCTTCGCCACCGAGACCAACGAGGCGCTGATCGCCTCGACCGCCGGGGAACGCATGCGCCTGCGTTGTCCTGCGAAGCGCTGGGCCGATCCATCCGAGATCGCGGGCGCCGCGATCTTCCTCGCCTCTCCCGCCGCGAGCTACGTCAACGGACATACGCTCACGGTCGACGGCGGCGTCACCGCAACCTATATGGCCTGATGAAGATTCGCGATCTCCTTGCCGGCGCCCTGTCCGTCGGCCTCGCCCTGCCCGCATTCGCAGCCAGCCCCGACGCGCCCGCCATCGACGGGCGCCATCTCGGTCTCACCTGGATGATCCCGTTCGCCGGCATCCTGCTGTCGATCGCCATCCTGCCGCTCGTTGCCCCGAGCTTCTGGCATCACCATTTCGGCAAGGTATCCGCAGGCTGGGCGACCCTGATCGTCATTCCCTTCGCGATGATTCACGGCGTGCCCAGCGCGGTCTACGAGATCATTCACCTTCTGCTGCTCGACTACATTCCCTTCATCGTGCTGCTGCTGGCGCTCTTCACCGTGACCGGCGGCATCCACATCAAGGGCAACCTGCACGGATCGCCGTCGATGAACACGGCCCTGCTGGCGATCGGAACCGTGCTCGCGGGCTGGATGGGCACGACCGGCGCCTCGATGCTGCTGATCCGGCCGCTGATCCGCGCCAACGACGACCGGCGGCACAAGATCCATGTCTTCGTGTTCTTCATCTTCCTGGTGTCGAACATCGGCGGCGCGCTGACGCCGCTCGGCGACCCGCCGCTGTTCCTCGGCTTCCTGAAGGGCGTCAGCTTCTTCTGGACGACGACCCACCTGTTCAGCGAGATGCTCGTCTGCGCGATCGTGCTGCTGGCGCTGTTCTACGCGATCGACAGCTACTGGTATCGCAAGGAAGCCCGGCGAAGCGATCCGACGCCGGAAACGCCGGTGCGGATCGAGGGTGGCATCAACATCATCCTGCTCGCGGTGATCGTCGGCGTCGTTCTTGCGAGCGGGACCTGGAAACCAGGCATCCATTTCACGATCTTCCACGTCACGCTCGAGTTGCAGAACGTCCTGCGCGACCTGGCCCTGGTGGCGATCTGCTTCATGTCGCTGCGCCTGACCTCGCAGAAGTCCCGCAGCGACAACGGTTTCAGCTGGGGTCCCATGCTGGAAGTCGCCAAGCTGTTCGCCGGCATCTTCATCACCATCGCGCCGGCGATCGCCATCCTCAAGGCCGGCAAGGACGGGGCGCTGGCGCCGCTGGTGGCGCTGGTGACGAACCCCGACGGGCAACCCAACGACATCTGGTACTTCTGGCTGACCGGCATCCTGTCGAGCTTCCTCGACAATGCGCCGACCTATCTCGTCTTCTTCAACCTGGCGGGCGGCAATGCCGAGATCCTGATGGGCACCCTCGCCAGCACCCTGGCGGCGATCTCCTGCGGCGCGGTGTTCATGGGGGCCAACAGCTACATCGGCAACGCACCCAACTTCATGGTCAAGGCGGTCGTCGAGGAAGCGGGCATCCGCATGCCGAGCTTCTTCGGCTACATGGCCTGGTCCAGTGCCATCCTCCTGCCGCTCTTCGTGGTGCTGACGCTTGTCTTCTTCGTCTGAGCTGCTGAAGCACTTCTCAGCCCCGGAGATCGCCGAGCGTCTCGCGGCGCAGCCGGCCCGCCTGGCGCAGCTGGCGAGGCTGCTGCTCGCCGGCGGCGAGACGCAGCGTGCGGTCGATCTCGCGCACAGGGCCCGCGAGCTCGCGCCCGACGATCCCGAAGTCGAACGGATCGTGAAGCTCCTCCTCCATCGAAGCGTGCCGGACTGGCACCGCTCGATCCTCGCCGACGAGGCGCGGAACGCCGCCTACGACGCGGCGCTGCGCCGCGCCGTGCGCGCCGGCTCGCGGGTCCTCGACATCGGCGCGGGCTCGGGCCTGCTGGCCATGATGGCCGCGCGCGCCGGCGCCGCCGAGGTCGTGAGCTGCGAGATGAATCCGGCGATGGCCGGCGTGGCGGCAGAGATCGTCGCGCGCAACGGCTACGCCGATCGCATCAACATCGTCGGCAAGCATTCCCGCCAGCTCGCGATCGGCACCGACCTGGCCCAGCCCGTCGACATCCTCGTCTCGGAGATCGTCACCAACGACCTGCTGGGCGAAGATGTCCTGGGATGCATGGAAGACGCCGTCGGCCGACTGACGCGGCCGGATGCCACGATCATTCCCTCGCAGGGCGCCGTGCGCATCGCCTTGGCGTACTACGGCAAACTCGCCAAGCGGCAACTCGCGTCGGTCCAGGGGTTCGATCTGTCACCGATGAATGTCTTCGACGGGCGGATCGATCTCGCGGCCGGCAACGAGACGCTCGACCTCAGGAGTGAACCCGCCGATCTCTTCGCGTTCGATTTCGCACCCGGCGGCCCGTTCACCAACCATCGCACCTCCGTCCCCCTGACCGCCACGGGCGGGACGGTTAACGGCATCGTCCAGTGGATCCGGCTGCAGATGGATGCCGAGGGCGTCTACGAGAACAGGCCCGGCCCGGGTGCCGCCTCGTGCTGGGGCGTGATGTTCCAGCCCCTGCCCGCCCCCCTCGAGATG
>JAKFVZ010000282.1 GCA_021732965.1 Reyranella sp. | reverse complement strand
GCGCTGTTCGCCGCGCTGCTGTCGCTGGAGCGGCTGTTCGCCGCCGATTACGAGGACGGCACGCTCGACCTGCTGCTGCTGGCGCCCTGGCCGCTCGAACTGGCGGCGCTCGCCAAGTGCCTCGCTCACTGGATCGTGACCGGCCTGCCGCTCAGCCTGCTCGCGCCGCTGCTGGGCGTCGCCTTCGGTCTCGACGGGCAGAGCCTGCTGGCGCTGGGCGCGACGCTTCTGGTCGGCACGCCCACTTTGTCGCTGATCGGCGGGCTCGCGGCGGCGCTCACGCTCGGGGCGCGCAAATCCGGCGCCCTGTTGGCGCTGCTCGCGCTGCCGCTCTGCGTGCCGACGCTGATCTTCGGTGCCGGCGCGATCGAGACGCTGGCGGCGGGCGAAGGCATCGTGACGCATGTTGCAATCCTCGCCGCTCTTGCATTGGTCGCCCTGGCCACGACGCCATGGGCGATTGCCGCAGCCTTGCGGCAAGCCGGCGAATAGGGAGGATGGGGCCGATGGCCGACCTGCATTTTCTCGCCAATCCTGCGCGGTTCCGGCGCTTCTCCCAGCGCGTGCTGCCGGGCCTCGGCTTCGCCACGGTGCTGATGCTGGCGGTCGGCGTCTATCTGGCGTTCTTCGTGGCGCCGGAGGACTACCAGCAGGGCCAGACGGTGCGGATCATGTTCGTGCACGTGCCGTCGGCGTGGCTGTCGATGGGCGGCTACGCGATGCTGGCCGCGCTCGGCGCCTCGCTGCTGGTGTGGCGCCATCCGCTGGCGGCGCTGATGGCGCGCGCGGCCGCCCCCGTGGGCGCGAGCTTCGCGGCCGTGTGCCTGCTGACGGGCTCGCTGTGGGGCCGGCCGATGTGGGGCACCTACTGGGTATGGGACGCGCGCCTCACCTCGATGCTGCTGCTGTTCTTCCTCTATCTCGGCCACATCGCGCTGAGCCGCGCCTACGACCAGCCCGAGCGCGGCGATCGCGCGGCGGCGATCCTGGCGCTGATCGGCGTCATCAATCTGCCGATCATCAAGTTCTCGGTCGACTGGTGGAACACGCTGCACCAGCCCGCTTCGATCACGCGGCTCGATGCGCCGGCGATCCATAATTCGATCCTGGTGCCGCTGCTCTGGATGGCGGTCTCGCTGCTGTTCCTGTTCGTCTATCTCGTGCTGCTCCGCACCGAGACCGAGATCGACCGCCGCCGCCTCGAGAACGCCGAGGCCGCGGCATGAATCACGCGGCCTATATCCTCGCCTCCTATCTCGTTGCCGCGGTCATCCTGGGCGGGCTGGTGATCGCCTCGCTCGCCGCGCGCAGGCGGGTGCGGCGCGAGCTGGCGGCGCGCGGCCTGGAGAAGCGCCGATGACCCCGAAACGGCGCCGCCTCTGGTTGCTGCTGGGTTCGCTGGCCACGCTGGGCGTTGCGGCCACGCTCGTGCTCACGGCGCTGAACGACAATCTCGTCTTCTTCTATTCGCCGACCCAGGTCGCGGAGAAGAGCATCGGCGCCGACCGCCGCTTCCGCCTCGGTGGCCTCGTGGAGCAGGGCAGCGTCGTGAAGGAGGGGCAGGTCGTGCGTTTCACCGTCACCGACACCAACAAGACGGTGAAGGTCACCTATCGCGGGATCCTCCCCGATCTGTTCCGCGAGGGGCAGGGCGTGATCGCCGAAGGTTCGATCGGGACGGACGGCGTGTTCACGGCGCGCGAGATCCTGGCGAAGCACGACGAGAACTACATGCCGCCGGAGGTCGCCAAGGCGCTGAAGGAAAGCGGACAGTGGAAAGAGAAGAAGTGATGGAGGTCCGGCTTTGATACCGGAACTCGGACATTTTGCGCTCATCCTCGCGTTGGCCGTCGCGCTGGTGCAGGGAACGCTCCCGCTCGTCGGCGCCTCCCGTAACGACCTGCGTCTGATGGCGCTCGGTCGCACCGCGGCGCTGACGCAGGCGTTCCTCGTGCTGCTGTCGTTCGGCGCGCTGACGCAAGCCTATGTGACGTCCGACTTCTCGGTCCTCAACGTCGTCGACAACTCGCATTCGGCGAAGCCGCTGCTCTACAAGATCAGCGGCGTGTGGGGGAACCACGAAGGGTCGATGCTGCTGTGGGCATTGATCCTCGCTTTGTTCGGCGCGGCGGTCGCGGTCTTCGGCAACAACCTGCCCGACACGCTGCGCAGCCGCGTGCTGGCGATCCAGGCGCTGATCGGCGTCGGGTTCCTGGCCTTCCTGCTCTTCACCTCCAACCCGTTCGCGCGTGTGTTCCCGGCGCCGCCCGACGGCAACGGGCTCAATCCGCTGCTGCAGGATCCCGGCCTCGCCTTCCATCCGCCGCTGCTCTACCTGGGCTATGTCGGCTACTCGGTGACCTACGCCTTCGCGGTCGCCGCCCTGCTCGAAGGCAGGGTCGATGCCGCCTGGGCGCGCTGGGTGCGGCCGTGGGCGCTGGCGGCCTGGTGCTTCCTGACCCTCGGCATCGCGCTGGGTTCGTGGTGGGCCTATTACATCCTCGGCTGGGGCGGCTTCTGGTTCTGGGATCCCGTCGAGAACGCCTCGCTGATGCCGTGGCTGGCCGGCACGGCGCTGCTGCACTCCGCCATCGTCGTCGAGAAGCGCGACGCGCTGAAGAGCTGGACTGTGCTGCTGGCGCTGCTTGCCTTCTCGCTGTCGCTGCTCGGCACCTTCCTGGTGCGCTCGGGCGTGCTCACCTCGGTCCATGCCTTCGCGCAGGATCCGTCGCGCGGCATGTTCATCCTCGCGTTCCTGCTGTTCGTCACCGGTGGCGGCCTCGCGCTCTACGCCTGGCGCGCGCCGCAATTGCAGGGCGGCGGCCTGTTCCAGCCGGTCAGCCGCGAGGGCGCGCTGATCCTGAACAATCTCCTGCTCTGCACGCTCGCGGCGACGGTGCTGCTGGGCACGCTCTATCCGCTGTTCCTCGACCTGCTGACCGGCAACAAGGTCTCGGTAGGTCCACCGTTCTTCAACGCGACCTTCGTGCCGCTC
>JAKFVZ010000565.1 GCA_021732965.1 Reyranella sp. | reverse complement strand
CGACAAGCCTGCGACCGCGCATGCCGAGATGGACGACGCCGAGGCTCGCATCGCCCAGGTCGCCGAGCGGCTGAAGGCCGAGGCGCGGCTGCGCGGCGCGCCCGTCGCGCGACAGGCGCCCGCGCCCGCGCCCGCCGAGCCCGTCCTGGAGCTGCGCTCGCCGCCCTCGATCGAGACCTCGCGGCCGATGGCGCCGCCGCCCGGCCAGCAGGACGAAATCCGCATCGAGCCGGCGCAGCCGCGTGTCGCGGTCACAGCGCCGCCGTCGGCCGAACCGGCCATGCCGGAGACGCACGCCGAGCAGAGCTTCATTCCGCCGTCGCCGGAGCGCGCGCTGGTGCGTCCGACGCGGATGCCGCGGATCGAGGATCTGCCCCCCGTGGCGCAAAACCAGATCGCCGCCGCCCGCGGCGCCGCGCAGCCCGCGCCCGGCGTCGATCCCAAGCGCATGTCGCTGATGCAGCGGCTCGCCTCCGTCGGATTCGGCCGCAAGGACGAGGAGGCGGCCGAGCCGCCGGCGCCGCGCCGCGTCGCGTCGCCCGCGCTTTCGTCGCCGGCGATCCCGGTCCCGCCGGCCCCGGCCCAGCCGGCTCCCGGCGCGACCGGTCCCAGCGCCGCCCACGCCGAATACATGCGCCGGCCGGCGCAGCCCGCATCTCGCCCGGCGCAGGGCCATCTCGACCCGATGGGCCGCGTCACGCCGAATCGTGTCAGCGACGAGGACCAGCTCGAGATTCCCGCCTTCCTGCGCCGGCAGGCGAACTGAGCCGCGGTCGCATCGGCTGACCTTGCCGCACGGCCCGCCGCCAACCCTGGCAGCGGGCCGCGTTCATGTCTGGAAAACCATGTTTCTCAACGGGATGGAGGTAAATCTCAGGCTTTGTGGCGCTGTTACAGAGCGAAAGAAAGCGTGATTTTGTGGGCTCGTCCCCAGAGGCTATGTTGCAGGCGAACTAGGGGCGGCTGCTGCGGGTCTCGGCCTTTGCACCGCGGGACTGGGGGGTCACCAACGTTCGTCGAGGCCGCGCCTGATCGCGCCGAAGCGTCGTTCGTGTACGGGATTTGGATACCGGAATGATCGCTGATCGGCAGACCACTCTTCGCGCTCCCGTGACGCTGGAAGGAATCGGCGTCCATTCGGGGGCTCCGGTCGGCATCTGTCTCCGCCCTTCCAGCGCCAATTCGGGCATCGTGTTTCTCCGCAGGGACGGCGAGGCCGGCGCCTCCCAGCTCATCCATGCCCGCTACACCAAGGTCAGCGCCACCGAACTGTGCACCGTGATCGGCGATCGCGCCGCGGCCTCGGTCGCCACCGTCGAGCATCTGATGTCGGCCTGCGCCGGGCTCGGGGTCGACAATGTTCTGGTCGAGATCGACGGCCCGGAAATGCCGATCATGGACGGCAGCGCCTCAGCCTTCGTGAGCGCGATCGAGTCGGTCGGCACGAGCCTGTTGTCGGCGCCCCGCCGCTATCTCAGGATTCTGCGTCCCGTCCGCGTCGAGAACGGGCGCGCCTTCGCCGAACTGCTGCCGTTCGAGCCGGGCTTCCGGCTCGATGTCGAGATCGACTTCGACAGTTCGGTGATCGGCAGGCAGCGCAAGGTTTTCGATCTCGAGCCCGCCGCCTACGCCAGCGAGATCGCGCGGGCCCGGACCTTCGGCTTCATGCGCGATGTGGAGCAACTCTGGAAAGCCGGTTTCGCGCTCGGCGCCTCGCTGGACAACACCGTCGCCGTCGGCGACGAGGCGGTGATCAATCCCGAGGGCGTGCGCTATTCCGACGAGTTCGTGCGGCACAAGGTGCTGGACGCCATCGGCGATCTGGCGCTGGGCGGACACCCGATCCTCGGAGAGTTCCGCTCCTATTGCGGCGGCCACCGCCTGAACGTGCGCATTCTCGAGGCGCTGTTCTCCGATCGCGCCAACTACGCCATCGTCGAGGCTGCTCCGGTCTATGCCGGCCGCGCCGTGCAGATGGCGATGTCGGCGCCGGCCGCCTTCGCTCCCGACCTGCACTGACATCCCGCGGCGGCGCTCCGGCCGCCTTGCATTCGCCCGGTTTGTGGCCAATGCACGCCACGACAGGTTCGCGGCTCGGCTTCAGGGCTGGATCGGGCGCGGCGCCTGAGGTATGGCATGGGTCGGCCTCAGCCTTGGCCGCCGAACGAGGACAGACGGCGTGAACGTCATGCGAGCAAACGATGCGACCATCCCGCTCTTCGGCCGCCGGCGCGCCCATGTGACGCTGGCGCTCGTCGGCGCGCTCGCGCTCGGCGGCTGCGACACGGTGTCGTCGCTGAATCCGTTCGATCGCCCCGAGGTCTACAAGCCGGAGGTCACCGTCGATGTGCCGGCCGACAAGCTCTACAACGAGGGCCTCGCGCGGATTCAGAACGGCGACAGCGAGGGCGCCGTCAAAAAGTTCGACCAGATCGACAAGCAGGCGCCGTTCTCGCCGTTCGCGCGCCGGGGCCTGATCCTGTCGGCCTACACGAATTATGAAGCCGCCAAATGGGAGGAGGCGATCACCGCCTCCAAGCGCTTCATCGCGCAGAATCCGGCGAGCCCCGACGCCGCCTACGCCCAGTACATCATGGCGATGTCCTACTTCAACCAGATCCCCGATGCGACGCGCGACCAGGAGCGCACCGAGAGGGCGCTGGCTGCGATGCAGGAACTGCTCGACCGCTACCCGAACTCGGAATATGTGCTCGACGTGAGGGAGAAGATGCTGGTGGCGCGCGACCAGCTCGCCAGCAAGGAAATGAATGTCGGGCGCTTCTATCTCGAGAAGCGCAACTACACCGGCGCGGTGAACCGCTTCCGCGACGTGATCACCAAGTACCAGACCACGCGCCATGTCGAGGAAGCGCTAGCGCGGCTGACCGAGGCTTACATGGCGCTCGGCATCACCGCCGAGGCGCAGACGGCCGCTGCCGTGCTCGGGCACAATTTCCCCGAGAGCCCGTGGTACAAGGATTCCTATGTCCTGCTAGAGAGCGGCG
>JAKFVZ010000570.1 GCA_021732965.1 Reyranella sp. | reverse complement strand
CCTTGCCAAGGACTTCGAGGCCACCATCGAAAGCGCAGCCGCCTGGCTAATCCTCGCAAGCATTCGCCTGCTCTTCAGACGTCTCGCAACACCTTGAACTCAATCGATTCTTTTCGAGTCGGACTCTGAGGAGCCGTGCGGAGCACGGCGTCTCGAAGGATGGGTTTCAGACGCGGTGCTCGTGCCCACCCTTCGAGACGCGGTCCTGCGGACCGCTCCTCAGTGTGAGGTTAGTGTGGCGATAGGGCCCCAAGTGTCAGGCGCTTTCACGATCCCGGTCGGGATGGTGGAACAGCAGGACCACCAGCACCGACGAAAGCGCGAGCACAGTCATCAGCAGAAACCCGTCGGCGAAGGAGCCGCGCAGGTTCAGCACCCAGCCGGTGATGGCGGGCGCAAGGAAGCCCGCGATGGCGAAGGCGAAATCCATGATGCCGAGCGCCGTCGCGGCGCGCTCGGGCACGATGTCGACGTTCACCGCGTAATAGGCGGCGTTGGCGCCCATCGACGCGGCCACGGCAACGGTGATGCCGGCGATCGCCACGGTGAGATTGTCGGTCAGCGCCACCGGGATGACGGCCAGAGCGGCCACGAACTGGCTGCCGGCGATCAGCCAGGAGCGCGAGATGCGCATGCTGCCGGTGACTTTCAGCAGATGGTCGGACCAGCGTCCCATCGCCCACAGCAGGAAAGCGGCCGACAGCCAGGGCAGCACCGAGAACAGGCCGACGGCGCCGAGGTTCAGCCCGTACTTGCGCTCCAGGTAGCTCGGCAGCCAGGTCATGAAGAAGAACAGTAAGTAGCCGAAAACGAAGAACGCCCAAGTGTTGGCGAGCAGGGTGCGGTTGGTCAGCAGGGCCTTGAGGGTGCCGGGCTCGGTCCAGGATTTCAGCACCGCATGCGGCGCGGCCGTGACACCGGGATCGACCTTGCGAATGTGGGCGAGCTCGGCCGCGTTCACGTGGCGCGATTGCGAGGGATCGTCGCGGAAGCAGAAGTACCAGAGCGGGATCCAGGCCGCCGACAGCGCGAAGAGGACGCCGAAGGTCATGCGCCAGTCGAGCCAGCCCAGAAGCTGCGTCACCAGCGGCCCGCCGATGGCCAATGCCAGCGGTACCGCCAGCAGGGCGTTGGCCAGCGCCGTCGCCCGCTCGTGCGGCGACAGCCAGTGGCTGACCGCGCCGGTGAGCGCCGGGAAGTTGGGGCCTTCCGACACGCCCAGCAGCACACGGGCGGCATAGAGGATGGCCACGCTGGTCGCGAGCGCGGTGGCGCCGATCGAGAGACTCCACAGCACGGCTGCAACGGTGAGAACCAGCCGCGCGCCGTAGCGATCCACGGCGAAGCCGCCGATCAGGGTCGTCACGGCATAACCCAGGCCGAACGCACCCAGGATGGCGCCCGTCGCCGCCGGCGACAGGCCGAGATCGCGCTGGATCATCGGGATGGCATAGGAGAGGGCCGCCCGGTCGATGTAGTTCACGACCGTGATCGCGAACAGCAGGAAGACGATGAACCAGCGATACCGGCTGCGCGCCATGGGCTTCTCCTTGTCGCCGGCAAACTAGCATGCGAAGGAGCGGGGCAACCTGCCGATGGTCCCAGACATGTCCGATAATCCGCCGATCGAGTTCGCCTTCCCCGACCTGCGCAAGTGGGAGAAGGGGGCCGCGCCCTACATCCATGTCCTGGAAAGCGGCAAGCCCGGGCCGACGGTGATGGTCGCCTCGCTGACGCACGGTAACGAAGTGTCGGGCGCCATCGTGGTCGATGCGCTGCTGACCGCGGGGGTGAAGCCGCGCAAGGGCACGCTGATCCTGTCCTTCAACAACATCGAAGCCTATCACTCGTTCGACCGCCGTACGCCCTTCAAGTCGCGGCTGGTCGACGAGGACTTCAACCGCGTGTGGGGCCGCGTCGACGAGCCGGCGACGACGGTCGAGACGAAGCGCGCGCAGGTGCTGAAGCCGTTCGTCGAGCGCGCCGACCTGCTGCTGGACCTCCACTCGATGCACGACGATTGCGTGCCGCTGATGCTGTCGGGTCCGCTCGACAAGGGCGTCGCCTTTGCGAAGGCGATCGGCACGCCGGTCGACATCGTGCGCGATGCCGGCCATGCCGCCGGCATGCGCATGCGCGACTATGGCGGTTTCGGCGATCCCAAGAGCCCGAAGAATGCGCTGCTGATCGAGACCGGCCAGCATTGGCGCGCCTCGTCGGTCGTCGTCGCCAAGGATGTGACGGCGCGATTCCTCGTCGAGACGGGAATCCTCGAGGAGGGCGACCTGCCGGCCGGCTGGCGCCAGCCGACGCCTGCGAAGCAGCGTGTCGTCGAGGTGACGCATGCGGTCGCCACCAGGCGTGGCAACTTCACGCCGGCGCAGCGCTTCGAGGGCCAGGACGTGATCGCCAAGGCGGGCACCGTGCTGGGCCACGACGACGACGAGCCGGTGACCACGCCCTACGACAACTGCGTGCTGGTCATGCCCTCGTCGAGCCGGCCACTGCGGCCCGGCGTTACGGTTGTTCGCCTGGGTCGGCTGACTTGACGCCCGGCGGGCGGCGCATCACGTAGCGCAGCTCCGAGATCCTCACGACGCCCAGCGCGGCGCCCAGCAGGGCATAGGCCGCGGCACCGATCACGCAGATGCCGGCCAGCGCGATGCCGCCTTCAATGTCGGGGCGCGACAGCGGCCTGGCCAGCCAGAGGAGGCCGAGCCACAGCACCACGCCCATGCCGGCGGTCGCGCCGGCCACGCGGATCGTGCGCGAGATCAGGCGCCGGTCGGGGAGCAGATGATTGCGCCGCCACAGCATCGCCGCCAGCAGGCCCGCGTTCAGCCAGCCCGACAGCGAGGAGGCAAGCGCGATGCCGACCTGGGCAAGCGTGGTGGCGAACAGGAAATAGACGTTGAGCAGGATATTGGCCGTGATCGCCGCCAACGCGATGTAGAGCGGCGTGCGAGTGTCCTCGCGGGCGAAGAAGCCCGGCGCCAGGGCCTTCACC
>JAKFVZ010000005.1 GCA_021732965.1 Reyranella sp. | reverse complement strand
GAGGAGCTTTGATTATTGAGCCAGCGCAATGATGAAGCGCCGGTTCATCTTTCCCTTGTTCTCGATCTTGGTGCACTCGATGCGGCCGATCTCGCCGGTGCGGGCGACATGGGTGCCGCCGCAGGCATGCAGGTAGACGCCTTCGATCGCCAGGAGACGAACACGGCCCGCGCCCATCGGCGGTCGCACGCTCATCGTCTTCACCAGCTCGGGCCGTGCCATCAGCTCCTCGTCGGTGATCCATTGCGGCGTCACCGGCCGGTCGAGCGCGATCAGCTTGTTGACCTCCTCGGTGACCCATTCCTTGGTCGGCACCTCGCCGTCGAGGTTGAAGTCGAGGCGGCTCTTGTCGGCGCCGACCTGGCCGCCCGTGACGCTGCCCTTGATGACCGAGGACATCACATGCATCGCCGTGTGCATGCGCATGTGCAGATGCCGGCGTTCCCAATCGAGTGTGGTATGGACCTTCGTTCCGACGTCAGGGCGAGGCGCTTCGGGTGCCAGCACGTGCAGCACGTCGCCGCCATCGGCCTTCACCGTGTCGACGATCTTCGCCTCGCCGCCGTCCCAGCGCAGGATGCCGGTATCGCCGGGCTGTCCACCGCCGGTGGGATAGAAAATCGAGCGATCGAGCAGCACACCGCGCTCCTCGGCTGCCGTCACGATGGCGTCGGCTTCGCGAATGTAGGCGTCTTGCCTGAAGAGTTCTTCGACCATGACGGGGATTTAGGCTTTCGCCAGCCGCGCCGCAACTTCCTGGTCGGTTGGCATCGCCGGCGCCGCGCCGAGTCTTTCGACGGAGCAAGAGGCGGCGGCGCTTGCGAAGCGCGCGGCCTCCGTCGGCGTGCGGCCGGCCGCCAGTTGGGAGGCGAGGGCGCCGACGAAGCAGTCGCCGGCACCGGTCGTGTCGGCGACCTTGGTGGGAAAGGCCGGGATGGCATCGACGCCCGTAGCCGTCACGACGACGGCGCCGCGAGCACCGAGCGTTGCGATGACGGCGCGCGCGCCGCGGTCGCGCAGGATATTGCAGGCGGCGACGACACCGTCCTGCGAGCTCGATGCGTCGAGCCTGATGCCGGTCGCCTGTGACAGTTCGATTTCGTTCAGGACGGCGACATCGACCGACTTCATCAGGTCGGCGGGATGCTCGGCGAACGGCGCGAGGTTGAGGACGGTGCGCGCGCCGGCCGCGCGGGCGCGGCTCAGGATCTCCTGCGTCGCTGCCAGTGGCGTTTCGAACTGCGCGACCCACACTTCATCGCGTTGCGGCGCGTGATGCAGCATGGAGGCGTCGAAGTGCATGTTGGCGCCCGAGGCGACGGTGATCGAGTTGTCGCCCTCGGCCACCTGGATCAGCGCGACGCCGGTTGCCGGCCCGTCGACTTCGGTCACGCTCGTACTGTCGACGTCGTTGTCGGCCAGGAAGCCGCGCAAGCTGTTGGCGAAGGCGTCGTTGCCGACGGCGCCGACCATCGCCGTCGGCACGCCGAGGCGGGCAGAAGCGATGGCCTGGTTGAGGCCCTTGCCGCCGGGCAGGAACGAGACCTCTGCGCCCAGAATCGTCTCACCACGCTCCGGCAGCCGCGCGCTCTGCACGACGACATCCATGTTGAGGCTGCCGCAGACGACGACCCGGCTCATCGGACAGGCTTCACTTCATCCAGCGCGGCAGGGGCAGGTTCTTTTCGCGCAGGAACGCGGGATTGAAGAGCTTCGACTGATAGCGGCTGCCGCCGTCGCACAGGATGGTGACGACGGTCTTTCCCGGTCCCAGTTCGCGCGCGAGCCGCATGGCGCCCACGATGTTGATGGCGGTCGAGCCCCCCAGCACCAGCCCCTCATGCTCGATCAGATCGAACAGGACGGGCAGGGCCTCCTCGTCGGTGATCTGGTAGGCCATGTCGATCGGCGTGCCTTCGAGGTTGGCCGTGACGCGCCCCTGGCCGATGCCCTCGGTGACCGAATTGCCTTCGGCCTTCAGTTCGCCCTTGGTGTGCCAGTTGAACAGGGCCGAACCCATCGGATCGCTGAGCGCGATCTTGACGTCGGGATTGCGCTCCTTCAGCGCGCGCGAGATCCCGGCCAGCGTGCCGCCGCTGCCGACGGAGCAGGTGAAGCCGTCGACCTTGCCCTCGGTCTGGTCCCAGATCTCGGGTCCGGTCGTCCGATAGTGGCCGTCGCGGTTCGCGGTGTTGTCGAACTGATTGGCCCAGACCGCGCCGGCCGGCTCCTTCGCCGCCAGTTCCTCGGCGAGCGTGCCCGAGAAACGGACATAGTTGTTCGGATTGGAATAGGGCGCGGCCGGGACAAGCCGGAGGTCGGCGCCGCACAGGCGCAGCATGTCCTTCTTCTCCTGGCTCTGCGTCTCCGGCATCACGATGACCGAGCGGTAGCCGCGTGCGTTGGCGACCAGCGCGATGCCGATGCCCGTATTGCCGGCCGTGCCTTCGACAATGACGCCGCCCGGCCTGAGCCTGCCACTCTTTTCCGCGTCCTCGATGATGGCGAGCGCCGCGCGGTCCTTTACCGAGCCGCCCGGATTGAGGAATTCCGCCTTGCCGTAGATGTTGCAGCCTGTCGCCTCGGAGGCTGCGCGCAGCTTGATAAGCGGCGTGTTGCCGATGCTGTCGATGAAACCCGAACGGACGTTCATGAACTGCTCACCTTGCCTGACCCTGCGCGCTTCCCGGGCGGGACGGTAGACAGGGAGCAGGGTGCCACGCAACCCGCGCTTTCGCGTTCTACCGCCAGCGGTTTCGCATCTCGTCGCGATGCAGGGCGAGCCACTGCAAACCCATGACCGCAACGGCGTTGTCGATCTCGCCCCGGTCGAGCAGGGCGCGCGCTTCGGCGAATGGCATGGCCTTCACGAGGATGTTCTCGTTTTCCGATTCCAGCCCGAAGATGCCCCCGGCACCGGTCGCATCGATACGTCCCACGAAGCTGGTGCAGGTCTCGGAGCTGGCGCCGGGACTGAGCATCACGCTGTGCATGGGAAACAGGTCGAGCA
>JAKFVZ010000393.1 GCA_021732965.1 Reyranella sp. | reverse complement strand
TGCGTCGGCGTGACCCTTTGTCCCGTGGCGGGCCGCGATGCGCGACCGGACGCCGCGGCGGCCCACGGCGATCTTTGCCATCTGGCGAACGGAAACTGCGCGGCGCCGCCTGGCGCTCGACGCGCTCGATCACGTCGACGATCTCGAACAGCAGGCCGCCCGTCGCCGTATCGGCCTCCACCAGCTTGAGTTGCAGCCGGTCTCCCAGGCCGAACGTTTCGCCGGTCCGTTCGCCGATCAGCACCTGGCGGCCCTCGTCGTGCCGGAAGAATTCCTGGCCCAGCGAACGGATCGGAATGAGGCCGTCGGCGCCGGTGCCTTCGAGCGACGCGAACAGGCCGAAGCGCGTGACGCTGCTGACGCGGCCGGGGAAGGTGGCGCCGACATGGGCCGCCATGAAGGCCGCGACGTAGCGATCCATGGCGCTGCGCTCGGCGGCGACGGCGCGGCGCTCGCACATCGAGAGATGCTCGCCGAACTCGGTGAAGCGGCCTTTGTCGTCCGCGACCAGCCCGCCTTCGCCCAGCCCGTAGGCGGCGATCAGGGCGCGGTGGACGATCAGGTCGGGAAAGCGCCGGATCGGCGAGGTGAAGTGGGCGTAGCGGGCGAGGGCGAGGCCGAAATGGCCGAGATTGTCGGGACTGTAGATGGCCTGGCTCTGGCTGCGCAGCACGGTCTGGCTGACGAGTTGCGACACCGGCTTGTCGGCGACCTCGTGCAGGACGCGGTTGAGGTCAGCGGGGCGAAGCCGCTGGCCGGTCGGCACCTTGATGCCCAGCGTGCCGAGGAACTCGCGCAGCGCCTCGAGCTTGGCGAGGTCGGGCTGGTCGTGGACCCGGTAGAGGCAGGGCGCGTGACGCTGCTCCAGCGCCTGGGCGGCCGCCACGTTGGCCAGCACCATGAACTCCTCGATCAGCTTGTGACTGTCGAGGCGCTCACGCACGCCGATCTTCGCGATGTGGCCGTCCTTGCCGAGGGTGACCTGCCGCTCCGGAAGGTCGAGGTCGAGCGCGCCGCGCGCCTCGCGGGCCGCCAGCAGCACGCGATAGGCGCCGTAGAGCGGCCGCACAACCCGGTCCATCAGCGGCTCGATCTCCTCGTCCGGCATGCCGTTCATGGCGTGCTGCACGCGGTTGTAGGTGAGGCGCGCCGCCGAACGCATCATCGCGCGGTGGAACCTGTGGCGCTTGAGATGGCCCTCGCCGTCGATCCACATTTCGGCGACCAGCACCGGGCGATCCTCGCGCGGGACCAGCGAGCACCAGTGGTTCGAGAGCTGCTCGGGCAGCATCGGCACGACGCGATCAGGGAAGTAGACGGAGGTGCCGCGGCGGTAGGCGGCGCGGTCGAGCGGGCGGTCGTGGCGGACGTACCAGGCCACGTCGGCGATGGCGACGAGCAGGCGCCAGCCGCCAGGATGGTCGGGATCGGGTTCGGCGAAGACGGCGTCGTCGAAGTCGCGCGCATCCTCGCCGTCGATCGTGACCAGCGGCACGCCGCGCAGGTCGAGGCGGTCGCCCATCGGCGCGGCCCGCGCCTTCTCGGCCTCCTCGAGCGCGGCCTCGGGGAAATCGACGGGAATGTCATTGGCGGCAATGGCGATCAGGCTCACGGTGCGCGGATCGCTCATCGGACCGATGCGCTCGATCACGCGGGCCCGCCGCGTCAGCGAACCGCCGGCCTCCTCGATCCAGACGATATCGCCCGGCAGGGCGCCGTTCCTGTCGCTGGGGCGCACGTCGAACTCGCGGCGCAGCTTGCGGTCGGTCGGCGTGACCAGGCCGAGCCCGTGGCGGCCCTCCGGCTCTTCGTAGAGGCCGAGGATCTTCTTCGGTCCACCGCCGAGCCGTCGGATGATCCGCGCCTCGTAGGTATTCTTGCCGCGGCGTTTCAGGCTCGCGAGCACGCGGTCGCCGACCGCTGGAGCGGGCACGGTGCGCGAGGAGGGCACCACGACCTCGATGCGCGGCGCGGGGCCGTCCTTCTCGTCGTCGTGGCGGCGGGGCACTGCCAGCAGATGGCCGTCATTGTCGACCGTGACGATCTCGAGCACCGCCGTCTCGGTGAGCGCCTGCGGATCGCGGAAGGTCTTGGCGCGGTCCGGCGCGATCTCGCCGGTGTCGCGCAAATCGCGCAGAAGTTCCTTCAGCTCGATGCGCTGATCGCCCTTGAGCCCGTAGGCACGGGCGATCTCGCGCTTGCCGACGGGCGTTTCGCTCTCGCGGATGAAGGCCAGCAGTTCGTCGCGCGTCGGGACCTTGCCCTTAGCCATCGGTGCCGGTGCGCGGCGGGGCGTCGGTCTTGTCCTTGGCCTTGGCCGCCTTCTTCTTGGTCGCCGGCTTCTTCTTTGCGGCGGCCTTCTTCGCCTTGGGCCTGGCGCCGGCGTCGTTGGCGGCCTCGGGCGCCGCCTTCTTTGCGCGTGCGGGCTTCTTCTTCCCGCCGCCCTTGGCGGCGCGCTCGGCCAGCAGGGCGACCGCCTGGTCGAGCGTCAGCTCCTCCGGCTTGATGTCGCGCGGGACCGTGGCGTTGACGCCGCCGTGCTTCACATAGGGGCCGTAGCGGCCGTCGTAGAGTTCGACCGCCGCCTCGTCGGACGGGTGATTGCCGATGCTGCGGATCGGCTTGGCCGCGGCGCGACCGCGCGGATTCTTCGCCTCGGCGAGCAGGGCCACGGCGCGGTTCATGCCGATGTCGAGCACGCTCTCGTCGGACGGGACCGACTTGTACTTGGGCCCATGCTTCACGTAGGGGCCGAAGCGGCCGACGCCGGCCAGGATGACCTCGCCGTCCTCGGGATGCGGTCCCAATTCACGCGGCAGCGACAAGAGAGCCAGCGCCTTTTCGAGCGTCAGGTCGTTCGGCGTCATGTCGCGCAACAGCGACTGCCGCTTGGGCTTCTCCTTGCCCTCCGGCTCGCCGAGCTGGACATAGAGGCCGTAGGGGCCCTTGCGCAGGGTGACCTGCTTGCCCGTCACCGGGTCGATCCCCAGGATCTTGGGGCCGTCAAGATTCTCGCCACTGGCGGCGTCCGCGTC
>JAKFVZ010000716.1 GCA_021732965.1 Reyranella sp. | reverse complement strand
GAACAAAACCTCAACGCGGCCATAATTCGGTCGCGGGTCAGACTATATCGGGGCCTAGACGGGCGGGTAAGGGAAATGGCGCGTGTATTGCCGTCTTCCGACACAACTTTAAGGATAGTCCATGCCCAAAATTGCCCTGATTGCGACAGCTCTGCTGATGATGGCAGGCCCCGCCCTCGCAGCGCCCGACAATGCCCAGACGGCTCCATCGGCACCGGCGACGACGGCTGCCCCCCAGGCGGGGACGCCCCGCCCCTCCACCGGCGGCGTGATGCGCTACGACGCCAACAAGGATGGCACGGTCACCGCCGAGGAATGGAAGACGGGCCAGCAGGCCCGGTTCAAGAGCCTCGACGCCAACGGCGACGGCAAGCTCAGCCAGGACGAGATGTATGCGCGCACGCCCGCGGTCGGCAACAGCATCCTGCCGACCGACCGCCAGGCCGGCCGCCAGTCGAGCAATTTCCAGCGGCTCGACACCGACAGGGACGGCTTCGTGACCCTCACGGAGTTCATGGTCCAGGCCGACCGCAACTTCGCGCGCTGCGACACCGACAAGAACGGGCGCATCGACACGGCCGAGTGCCGGCAGGCGCTGCAACGCAAGCCGGCCGAACGCTGATCCTCCATCGTGCCTGCAAACAAGATAAAGGCCGCCGGGGTTGCCGGCGGCCTTTCGTTGAAACTCGGACCGGAGCTTCAGGATCCTTCGGCGGACATGATCTCGCCGAACAGCTCCCAGGTTTCACCCTTGAAGCGAGCCAGCCGCACCGACTGGATCGGATAGTAATCCGTCGGGCTGGTACTGACGGTGATGCCCGGCAGCAGCAGGGGCACCCTGTACTTCTTGAAGCTGGTGGCCTGCTTCATGATGTTTTCGCGCGTAAGCGTGTCACCACACTTCTTGAGCGTCTCTTCCATCAGCGTCGAGACGGCATAAGCGAAGATGTAGTTGCCGTCGTCCTGGTTGGCGCCCGGCATGTACTTGGTCATCCAGGCACGCCACGTCTTCATCTCCGCATTGTCGTTCCACTGCTTGTCGGTGGGGTCCATCAGATAGAGCGCGGTGATCTGGCCCTGGCTGTTGTCGAGACCGGCAGGCTTGAGCGTCGAAGCCACCGAGGACGAGACGTTGTTCAGGTACTGGACAGGCTTCCAGCCGATGTCGGCCGCCTTCCGGATGGCCTGGGCCGCGAACTTCGGGATCGCGATGTTGAAGAAGACGTTAGCGCCGGCATCCTTGAGCTGGATGATCTGGCTGTCGACCGTCGGGTCGGTCGTCTCGTAGGTGACGTGCTTGACCACCTTGTTGACGTCCTTGCCGAGTCCTTCCTTGAAGCCTTCCCAGTAATCCTTGCCATAGTCGTCGTTCTGCATCAGCACGCCGATCTTGGGATCCTTGACGGTCGCGAGGATGTGCTTGGCATAGATGACGGCTTCGGTGTGGTAATCGGGCTGGAAGCCCATCGTCCACGGGAACTCCTTGTACTTGCCCCATTTGGACGCGCCGGTCGCAACGTAGAGCTGCGGCACCTTCTTCTGGTTCATGTACCGGTGGATCGCCGAGTTGGTCGGTGTGCCGAGCGTGTTGAACAGGCACAGCACCTTCTCCTGCTCCACCATCTGGCGAACCACCTCGACCGTCTTGGCCGGGTTGTAGCCGTCGTCCATGGTGATGAACTTGATCATGCGCCCGTTGATGCCGCCACGCTCGTTGACGCTCTTCCAGTAGGCTTCCTCGCACTTGCCGATGACGCCATAGGAAGAGGCTGGCCCGCTGTACGGATTGGCGTGGCCGATCTTGATCTCCTTGTCGGTCGCACCATCGTCGTACTTCTTCTGGGCGAGTGCGGTGCCCGTTACCGAAAATGCCGCCGCGGCGGTTACGCCACCCACAAAAGAACGTCTGCTGGTTTTCAACGTCGCCTCCCTAGTGAATCGTTTCTGCGGTTTCTTTGTTCGTTATTCGGAATATCGTCATGCAGAATCGACGAGTTGGGAAGGGGAATTCACCAGCCTCGGCAAGGTGAGAGAATGCTGCAGCGCACAATCACGACCAAAGAAAAAGGCCGCTGGTATGACCAGCGGCCTTCGGGAAGTTCGAGGCTCCGGAAGATCAGGAGCCTTCGGCCGACATCACGTCGCCGAACAGATCCCAGGTCTCGCCCTTGAAGCGGGCAAGCTGCACCGACTGGATCGGGTAGTAGTCGGTCGGGCTGGTGTTGATCGTGATGCCCGGCAGGAGCAGCGGCAGCTTGAACTTCTGGTAGTTGGCCGCCTGCTTCATGACATTCTCGCGGGTCAGCGTGTCGCCGCACTTCTTCAGCGTCTCGAGCATCAGGTTGGAGACGGCGTAGCCGAACACATGGTTGGCGTCCGCCTTGTTGGCGCCCGGCATCCACTTGTCCATCCAGGCCACCCAGGCCTTGAAGTCGTCGGTGTTCTCCCACTGCTTGTCGGTGGGATCCTTCAGATACTGCGCCGTTATGATGCCCTGGCTGTTCTCGAGGCCGGCCGGCTTCATCACCGAGCCCACCGAGGCGGACACGTTGTTGAGATACTGCGCCGGCTTCCAGCCGATGTCGGCGGCCTTGCGGATCGCCTGGGCGGCAGCCTTCGGCGTCGCGATGTTGAAGAAGACGTTGGCGCCGGAGTCCTTGAGCTGGATGACCTGGCTGTCGACCGTCGGATCGGTGACCTCGAAAGTCACGTGCTTGACAATCTTGCCGGTCTCCTTGCCGAGGCCTTCCCTAAAGCCCTCGTAGTAGTCCTTGCCGTAGTCGTCATTCTGCATCAGCACGCCGATCTTGGCGTCCTTGACGTTGGCCAGGATGTGCTTGGCGTAGACGACGCCTTCGGTGTGGTAGTCGGGCTGGAAGCCCATCGTCCACGGGAATTCCTTGGGCTTGCCCCACTTCGACGCGCCGGTGGCGACGTAGAGCTGAGGCACCTTCTTCTGGTTCATGTAACGATGGATCGCCGTGTTGGTCGGCGTGCCCAGCGTGTTGAAGAGGCAGAGCACCTTCTCCTGCTCGACGAGC
>JAKFVZ010000467.1 GCA_021732965.1 Reyranella sp. | reverse complement strand
TTTCAGCACCTTGCCGGCGCCGGAGAGTGGCAGCGGCGTGTCGCGGAAGTCCACGCTGCGCGGACATTTGTAGCCCGCGATCTGGCTCCGGCAATGCTCCATCACCTCTTCGGCGGTGAGCGTGGTCCCGTGTTGGGGGACGACGATCGCATGGACCCGCTCGCCCCAGCGCTCGTCGGGCACGCCGATCACAGCCACTTCGGCCACGCCCGGGATGGTCGAGATTGCGTTCTCGACCTCGGCCGAATAGACGTTCTCGCCGCCCGAGATGATCATGTCCTTCAGCCGGTCGACGACGAATACGAACCCTTCTTCGTCCATGTAGGCGCCGTCGCCTGAATAGTACCAGCCGTCCTCGAGCACGGCCTTTGTCTCTGCCGGCTTGTTCCAGTAGCCTTTCATGACGTTGGCGCCGCGCACCGCCAACTCTCCGGTCTCGCCGCGACGCACTTCCAGCCGGTCGGCGTCGACGATTCGCACCTCGCAGGCGAGCACCGCCTGACCGCAGGATTTGAGACGGCCGGCGAAGGGCCCGTCGAGCACCGTGTAGCGCGGGTCGAGCAGGGTCACGATGGGCGACGCCTCGGTCATGCCGTAGCCGTGCATCAGGCGGACATGGGGCATCGCCTCGATCGCCTTGCGCAGCACGCCCTCGGGCATGGGCGAGGCGCCGTAGAGGATGAACGAGAGCGTGCCGATGTCGAACTCGGCGAAGCGGGCGTGGTTCACCAGCATGTTGATCATGGTCGGCACGAACTGCGCGTGCGTCACCTTCTCGGTCTGGATGGTGAGCAGGACCTCCATCGGCTCGAAGCGCGGCACGAAGGCATGGCGTCCGCCCGACAGGGTGACGCCGAAGGTCGAGGCGCCGTCGGCGAGGTGGAACATTGCGCCGGAATGGAGATAGGCGGTGTCGGCATCGAAACCCATGCCGGCCACGCCGTTCAGCGCGTTCACCACCAGATTGGTGTGGGTGAGCATCACGCCCTTCGAACGGCCCGTGGTGCCGCCGGTGTAAAACAGCCCGGCCAGGTCGTCGTCGCGGGCGCCGGCATCGTCCAGTGCCTCGTAGCTGGTCAGGTCCTCGTAGCGCAGCAGGCCCTCGGGACCGGCCATATCGTCGAGCCAGACGACCTCGCGCAGGGCCGGCGTCCGGCCGTCCAGGGCCTTCAGGTGGTGCGACATGCCGGTGTCGACGAACATCGCCACAGCGCCGGAATCGTTCAGGATGTATTCGATCTCGGGCGCAGCCAGCCGCGTGTTGAGGGGCACCATCACCGCGCCCAGCCAGGGGAGCGCGTACATGAGTTCGAGATAGCGGTCCGAGTTGAACGCCAGGATTGCCACCCGGTCGCCGCGGCGCACGCCCAGTGCGGAAAGCGCGCCGGCCACCCGGCTCACGCGATCCTGGGTCTGCCGCCAGGTCCGCCGGCGGCCGGCGAACGAGGTCGATGTGCCGTTGGGGCGGGTCTGGACGGCGCGGCGAAGTCCCTGGGTGAGTGCAAACATGGCGCGATGCTAGGGGCTCGTTCGTTCGCACGGCAAGGGGCTTCGTGGTAAAGGGTGACGATGAACGCCATCGCCCCGCCGACCGCACATGCGAAGGACCTCGAGTTCAATCCGCTCGACCCGGCCTTCATCTCGGACCCTTATCCGTTTTACCGGCGATTGCGCGAAGCCGCGCCGGTGCTGAAGACGCCGCAGGGCTTCTGGCTGATCACGCGCTACGAGGACGTGGCGCTGTCCCTGCGCGACAGGCGCTTCGGCAAGGACTTCGAAGGCAACATGCGCCGCCGGTACGGCACCGACCGCATGAACGAGCCTGCCGTGGCGAGCCTCGCCAAGACGATGCTGGTGCAGGATCCGCCGGACCATACGCGCCTGCGCGGGCTGGTGACGAAGGCCTTCACGGCGCGTCGTGTCGCCGACATGCGGCCGCGCATCAAGCAACTGGTGGACGAGCAACTCGACCGCGTCGCGGACAAGGGCGAGATGGACGTGATGCGGGACCTGGCTCATCGCCTGCCGGTCATCGTGATCTGCGACATGCTGGGCATCCCCGAAGAGCATCGCGCGCCGTTCCTGGCCGGCAGCAACGTCAACGGCCGCATCCTCGAGCCGGTTCCGATGACCCGCGAGGAGCTCGATCAGGCTAATCGCAACACCCAGATGGCGGGCCTCTATTTCAACCAGCTCTGCGAGCTGCGCCGTCGCGATCCCAAGGACGATCTCACCACCGAACTGGTGAAGGCGGAGGAGGCGGGCGACAAACTCTCGGCCGAGGAACTGCAGGCGAACATCGGCCTGCTGTTCGGCGCGGGGCACGAGACCACCACCAACCTGATCGGCAACGGCCTGCTGGCGCTGCATCGCAATCCCGGGGAATGGGAACGGCTCAAGGCCGACCCGTCGCTGATCCCCAACGCGGTCGAGGAGCTGCTGCGCTACGATTCGTCGGTGCAGATCACCGGCCGCGTCACCCATGCCGAAGTCGAGCTCGGCGGCGTGACGATCGGCGCGGAGCAGAGCATCGTCGCCCTGCTGGGCGCGGCCAATCGCGATCCGGCGCAGTATCCCGACCCGGACCGTCTCGACGTCGGCCGCGAGCATATCCGCCCGATGTCGTTCGGTGGCGGCATCCATCACTGTCTCGGCGCGCAGTTGGCCCGGCTCGAGGCCGAGTTGGTCTTCACCGCATTGATCGAGCGCATGCCCAATATCACGCTGCCCGAGAAGGACACCCCGGCCTGGCGCCGCAGCTTCACCCTGCGCGGCCTCAGCAAGCTCCCGGCGGTCTGGCACTAGAGGACGTGGCATCCGACATGGCGACGCGGTGGCGGGGCGAGGGCGGCCAGCATCAGGGCGCCCGCCCTTATCAGGAGGACAGTTGGCGTCTCGCGACGCTGGGCTACGGATCGCTGCTGGCGGTGGTGGCCGACGGCATGGGCGGCCATGCCGGTGGCGCCGTCGCGAGCCGGCTCGCGGTCGAGGCCTTCATCCATGCGGTCGAGCAGGGCGGCGGCCTGGGCGACGGGCTTGCC
>JAKFVZ010000134.1 GCA_021732965.1 Reyranella sp. | reverse complement strand
CGGCCGAGCCGCGATGGCGGGCGCGGCCGTCGGGTTCGAGATAGTAGTCGCCGCGATCCTTCTCCTCGCGGCCGATGGTCTTTGCGAGCGGATGCAGCAGCAGAAGCGCGTCCATGCGGTTGGGATTCCACATCTCGGCAAGGCGGCCCAGCATAGATTCCGGCCCGTCGCGCCACAGACCGTCGCCGTTCAGCACGAAGAAGGGCGCGTTGCCGAGCAGGGGCAGTGCGTTGCGGACGCTGCCGCCGGTCTCCAGCAACCGGTCCTCGCGAACGATGCGGGCTCGGCCGCCGATCCGCTCGGCGATCTGGTTGCCCAGATGATGCACGTTGACGACGACGTTCTGCACGCCGCTGCGATCCAGCCGGTCCATCGTGCGCTCCAGCATCGACCGGCCGGCGACGGGAATGAGCGGCTTGGGAATCGAATCGGTCAGCGGCCGCATGCGTTCGCCGCGACCGGCGGCCAGGATCATCGCGCTGCGGATCACGACGGTGCTCCGATGCGGCGCAGTTCCGGCGGGAGGGTGCGATCGACCCACCTGCGCAGCGGCGTCAGTGCTTCGTGCTGTAGCGAATGCTCGAACATGCGCCAGACCCGCGGGAGGTATTGCAGGTAGTCGGGCTTGCCGTCGCGTCGCAGCAGGCGGACGAAAACGCCGATGATGCGGGCATGGCGTTGCGCGGCCATCAGCGCGAAGCCGGTGCGGAAGCCGGCGGCATCGGCAATGCCGGCTTCGCCGATGTAGAGGTCCAGGCACGCGGCATGGACCGCCGGCGCCACGTCGCGGCGGGCATCCTCGATCAGGGAGACGAGATCGTAGGAGGGGTGGCCACGCTGGGCGTCCTGGAAATCGAGGAGGCCACAGGCCTTCACGCCCGGCCGCGCCGGCAGCCACAGGAGATTGTCCTTGTGATAGTCGCGCAGCAGCAGCGTCTCGGTCGTGACGGGCAGGGCCGCCAGGCATTCGCGCCAGGCCGCGACGTAGCGCTCGATCTCTTCCGGCGGCGTCGGCTTGCCGCTCGCTTCCGGCAGGTACCATTCGGGCAGCAACATCGCCGCCTCGATCAACGCGTCGCCGGTGTACGCGCCGAGGCCAGGGATCAAGCTGCGGTCACCGGCTCGATAGAGTGCGACCAGCACATCGGTGGCGCGGGAGTAGAGTTCGCCCTCGTCGCCACCGGCCTTCAATACCCGCGCGTAGGTGTCGTCGCCGAAATCCTCCAGCAACAGGAAGCCGTGCTCGACATCCTCGGCGAGGATTTCCGGCGCGCTGAGGCCGAGCCCGATGAGGTGCCGGGCGATCTGCACGAACGGTCGCACATCCTCCTGCGGCGGCGGCGCATCCATCACGACCGCCGAGCCGCGCGGGCGGCTCAGCCTGAAATATTTCCGGAACGAGGCGTCCCCCGCCAGCAGCCGCTCGCCGGCGTCGCCCCAGCCGGCCTTGCTCACGAATTCAGCGCGTTTCAGGTCGCGTTCAGACTTCGCCAAAACGGGATTCTCCTTCGAGGGTCGCGAGGCGGCCTTCGCCCTGGACCGACAGGTTGATGGTGAGTCGCTCGCGCGGCAGCAGGGGGCCCAGCCGTTCGGCCCATTCGACCAGGGCTATGCCGTCGATGCGCGCTTCCTCCCAGCCCAGTTCGAAGACCTGCTCCGGCTCTTCCAGCCGATAGAGATCGAAATGCCAGAAACTGCCGCGCGGCGTTTCGTAAACCTCGACCAGGGTAAAGGTCGGGCTGGGCACGATCAGCGCCGGCTCGCCCGCAGCGGCGCGCAGGATCGCGCGGGCCAGAGTCGTCTTGCCGGCGCCGAGACCGCCTTCGAGCGCCACGACGTCGCGCGGCCGCAGGCGGGAGGCCAGGCGCGCGCCCAGCCGCTCGGTCGCGGCCTCGTCGGGAAGGGGCAATGAAAAAGTCGGCATCTTTCGATGCCGACTTTTAGCATGCCCAAGCTGTGGGCGATTAGTAGCGGTAGAGGTCGCCCTTGAACGGGCCGGCCTCGGGCACGCCGATATACTTGGCCTGGTCGGGGCGCAGCTTGGTCAGCTTGGCGCCGACCTTCTCGAGGTGGAGCGCCGCGACCTTCTCGTCGAGGAACTTCGGCAGCGTGTAGACCTGCTTCTCGTACTTGGTCGGGTTGGTCCACAGCTCGATCTGGGCCAGCGTCTGGTTCGAGAACGAGGCCGACATCACGAAGCTCGGATGGCCCGTGGCGTTGCCCAGGTTCACCAGGCGACCTTCCGACAGCACGATGATGCGCTTGCCGTCGGGGAACTCGACCTCGTCGACCTGCGGCTTCACGTTGTGCCACTTGAAGTTACGCAGGGACGCGATCTGGATCTCGCTGTCGAAGTGGCCGATGTTGCAGATGATGGCGCGATGCTTCATCGCCTTCATGTGGTCGAGCGTGAGCACGTCGACGTTGCCGGTGGCGGTGACGAAGATGTCGGCCTTGGGGGCCGCCTCTTCCATCGTCACGACCTCGTAGCCTTCCATCGCCGCCTGCAGGGCGCAGATCGGATCGACTTCGGACACCATCACGCGGCAGCCGGCCTGGCGCAGCGAGGCGGCCGAGCCCTTGCCGACGTCGCCGAAGCCCGCGACCATCGCCACCTTGCCCGACATCATCACGTCGGTGCCGCGGCGGATGCCGTCGACCAGCGATTCACGGCAGCCGTAGAGATTGTCGAACTTCGACTTGGTGACCGAGTCGTTGACGTTGATGGCCGGCCACAGGAGCTTGCCTTCCTTCGCCATGTTGTAGAGGCGATGGACGCCCGTGGTCGTCTCCTCGGTGACGCCGCGGATCGAGGCGCCGAGCTTGGCGTACCAGCCGGGCTTTTCCTTGTTGGTCTTGAGGATCGCCTTGTAGAGGACTTCCTCTTCCTCGTTGGTCGGCTTGGAGACCAGCGACGGGTCCTTCTCCGCGCGCGCGCCGAGATGGACCAGCAACGTGGCGTCGCCGCCGTCGTCGAGGATCATGTTCGGCTCGCCGCCGTCGTGCCATTCGAAGATCTTGTGGGTGTAGTCCCAGTATTCCTCGAGGCTCTCGCCC
>JAKFVZ010000199.1 GCA_021732965.1 Reyranella sp. | reverse complement strand
GATCGGCGAAGGGTACCCGCCCGGCGATACGTTGCGACGCAGATAACCCGACGCGGGGTCGCGCCATTCGGCCGGTCGGCACGGCGCGACACCGGATGGGCAGGCGCGGCCGGTGGCTCGAAGAGCGTCGCCAGCGAGACGCCAAGACCGGTCGCCAGCTTCTCCAGAATGACGGCCGTCGGACTGCTTTCTCCCCGCTCGACGAGGGAGATCATGGAACGGCTCACTCCACACGCATCCGCCAGCGCCTCGAGCGAAAGGCCCGCTTGGCTCCTGAGCCCGCGCACGCGGGCGGCGATCCGGTGATTGATGTCATCCTTCATCATGGAGCAATATTCCAACATATTGGATGACACATCAAGCGCGCCCCTCCTGGGCTAGAAAGACTGCCGGGAAGCGAGCGCTCTGGAGCTGAAATGGCGGATTTGGTCGATGAACTGCGTGCCCTTTGCCGTGCCGAACATGGCGCGGCGGGCGGTTCTTCCGGAACTCTCGAAGGCGACGTGAGGTGGCGGGCGGCTGCGGAAATCGAAGCGCTGCGCCAGGGACCGTCTGGGGCGTGGCAGCCGATCGCGACGGCTCCCAAGGACGCGGGTCCCCTGCTTCTGTTCTGCCCCGGCCTTGCCGGCAATGCCGCCCGTGAAATCGTCGTCGGCACCTGGCGCTTCGACGCCAACCGCCGCTCGCTGGGATACTGGGTCAGCGACGTCGGGATCCTCGACCCCGGCTTCGCGGAAACCGGCCCGTGGATCGAGTATCCCGAGCTTCATCCCACACGGTGGGCACCGCTCCCGGTCCCGCCCGCCGAGCGCAGCTAGAACAAAAAAAGGCGGCCACGAGGGCCGCCTTTCCTTGTTGATTCAGAAGTCTCAGGTGCGCGGCGGCAGCGGAACCTTCGCGTCGTTCAGCAGCTTCACGAGCACCGGGATGCCCGCGGCGTAGTCGCCGGCGTTGCACTTGGCAATCGCCTGCGGAGCCGGGCCGGACGCGTCCACACGGGTGTATTCACGCCACTTCTGGGCCAGCGCGGCGCAGTAGGCGGCGTCGTTCATCGGCATGGCAGCGACCTGCGCCATCACGATCTCGACACGGCGGTTCTGCGGCTCACGGACGTTCGGACCGGTCTGGACGAGCAGGCCCTGATCGCCACGGCCGACGACGGCGATAGCGGTCGCGGGAACGCCTTCCTTGACCAGCGCGTCCTTGACGGCGTTGGCACGACGCAGCGAGAGCGCCATGTTGTAGGCCGGCGTGCCCGACGTGTCGGTATGGCCGGTCGCGGTGATGCGCGCACCACCCTTGGTCTTGAAGGCGCCAGCAGCCTGGCCGACCACGTTGGCAGCCTGGGTGTTGAGCCTGGCGCTATCCCAATCGAAGAACACCATGAAGCTCTGCGGAGCCGGCGGCGGCGGCGGCGGCGGCGCGGTGGCCGGCGCAGGCTCGTCGCAAGCGGCGATCATGAATGCAGCAGCAGCGAGAACAAACAACTTCTTGAGCATGAGCCCCTCTCCCCTATGGCCATGTAGGCGCGTCTAATATGCAAAACTGCTCTTGCGTGAGCAATGCCAAAACGCTTCAGACGGACTGACTTGCCGCTTTTTACTGAGAAAAGATGCCCATAGTGCCGGCCGGTAAGGGCCCCTATCGGCCGGCAATCTCAACAAGGGCGGGGTCCTGTTAAGCAACTCGCTATCATTACCATCACAGCGTGTTCGTTCGTCGCAGGCCTCCGAATGCCGATGCTCAACCCGGAGAGTCTCCGTTCGCCGCCGCCAATGTCCAACGCCGCTACGCCGCGAGCTTGTAAAGTTCCGCCACGTTGTCGCGCAGAATGCGCTTGCGCAGATCGGGTGCGAGTTGGGCCGTCTGCTCGGCGAGGACGTCCTGACTCCAGGGCCAAGTGGAGTCGCTGTGGGGGAAGTCGTTGGCCCACATGAGCTGTTGCGGCGCCAGATGCTCGGCGAACTGGAACGCCGTCCAGTCGTCCTGAAATGTCAGCGCAATGTTCTCGCGAAAATACTCCGACGGCATCCGCGCAAGTTCCTTGCCCTTCATCCAATAGCGATGGCGTTTGTAGGCGTGGTCCATGCGGTACATGAAATGCGGGGCCCATCCCGCATCGGCTTCGACACAGACAACTCTTAGAGCGGGATGACGCTCGAAGACGCCGCTGAAGACCAGCATGCCCATGATGTCCTGGCAGCCGCGGATGATCGACAGGAAGCCGTTTATCTTCGGCCCGCGCGGCTTGGAGAGGGAGTTGTCACCCGAGGTCGTGAGGATATGCCAGGAAAGAGGCATTTCGAGTGCGATGGCGGCCTCCCAGAACGGGTCGTAGGCCGGATCGTCGTAGTCCTTCTCACCGGGATTGCCGGGCATCATCACGCCCCGGAATCCCATCGCCTTGATGCGCTCGAGGTCGGCAATGCCTTCCGCCACCGTGCGCATGGCCGTCTGCCCCATGCCGACGAGACGATCGGGCGCGTGCGAGCAATATGCCTGGAGCCATCTGTTGTAGGCGTCGAAACAGGCCTTCTTGTAGTCGAAGTCCGGATGATTGCAGATCAGCATGCCGACCGTGGGATAGATGATCTCGGCCGCGACGCCGTCCCTGTCCTGATCCTGCAACCGACTCGACGGATCCCAGCCGCTACGGTGCAGATCCTCGAACTTCGCCCCGCCGATCCGGATGTCCTGGGGCGCCACGCCGGCGGCAGCGATCAGCCCCATCGGGACGGGCGTTTTCATGCCGTCGACGATGTATATGTCGCCCATGCTGTCATGGCGCACGACATGCGGGGCCCGCTCGCGGAACGCCGGCTCTATGTGATCGCGATAGCAGCCGGGCGGTTCGGTGATGTGCGAATCGGCCGAAATCGGGCGCCAGTCCATCCATTCCTCCTGCTTTTTGTTACGAAATGGTAGGCAGACGGCGGAAGGCACGGCAAGTCGTCGCACCGGACCAATTCCGGCCGGCGGCCAGCGGTTGAACCGCTCCCTGCCCTATGGCATACCCCCGGCCGCGCGCTGCCGTAGCTCAGTGGTAGAGCACCCCCTTGGTA
>JAKFVZ010000176.1 GCA_021732965.1 Reyranella sp. | reverse complement strand
ATCCCGAGGCTCAGACGCTCGAGCACTATCGGGCTCAGGTCCGCGCCTATCTCGATATGACCGGCGCCGAGCGCGGGCTCATCGTTCTGATGACGAGGGGAATGGTGATTGCCGTCTCGCCCTCGCCACAGACGGTGGCGACCTAACGGAGGGAGACACGATGGCCTCCCGCAAGCGCCCCGCCGGCCCCAATCAGGACGATCTCTTCAATCCCGAGGTCGAACTCCTGCTGCCGGCTCGGCTTGCCATTGATGGCAAAGTGCTGGGAAGCCCCGTGCGCCAGTTGGTGGTTCCGACGCTGAGGGTGCGATGCCGGCTGCGGCCCTTCGCCATCCGCCGCGTCAATGGTCACGAGACGACCTTGGAATCCGGCGAGATTCTGAAGATCATCAGTGCGAAGACGGCGACGCCATTGGAAGCCGATCTCGTTCTCCTTGTGCCCGGCGCAACGGATCCGGAACGGATCGCCGATGCGCTCGAACTGGGTGAAGGCCGGTGGATGAATGCACCGCCGACCAGCATCGACACGCTGGATCGTTCCGCACGCGCCGAGCGTCTGAAGGCGGTCTCCGCGTCCTGGATCGACGCGATACATCTGCGCGAGGGACGAGCCGCGGCGGACGGTCAGCCGGCGCAGCCTGGCTTGCGGCGTCCCCAGATCGGCGCGCTTCACGCCGCGCTTGCCCATGCGACACGATCGACGGACCCGGCCACCATCGTCATGCCGACGGGCACGGGCAAGACCGAGACAATGCTGGCGCTCAATGCCAAACGGCGGTTCGAGCGCCTGCTGGTGGTGGTCCCCACCGACGCTCTGCGTGAGCAGATCGCGGGCAAATTCGAGACCTTCGGCGTCCTGAAACAGCAGAAATGTCTCGATGAGACCGCAGCCTTCCCTTTGGTCATGCGGCTCTCGCACATTCCGGCGAGCGAGGCCGAAGTCGATGAAATCTTCGACAGCGCCAATGTCGTCGTCACCACGATGCAGATCGCGGGCCGCGCGGAGGCGCCGGTGCAGGAACGGATGGCGGCCCGTGCCTCCGCACTCTTTATCGACGAGGCACATCACATCGGGGCACGGACTTGGAAGTCCTTTCGCGGGCTCTTCGTTGAGCACGAGCCGCCCATTCCGGTGATCCAGTTCACAGCCACCCCGTTTCGTGAGGATGGAGGCCGCGTCGATGGGGAGTTCATCTACACCTACCCACTGAAGAAGGCGCAGCAGGAAGGCTATTTCAAGCCGATCCGCTTCGAGGCCGTATTCGGACTCGATCAACCCGATGCCGACCAGGCGATCATCGACAAACTCGGCGAAGTACTTGACTCGGACCTGGACGCCGGCCTCAATCATCTGGCTATGGCCCGTTGCAGCACGATCGAACGCGCCAAGCACCTGCATAGCCTCTATGCGGCGGCCTATCCGGACTGTCGACCAGTCATCGTCCACAGCCAGCAATCGCTGAAGGAGCGGCGTGAAAATCTGGCAGCGCTACGCCGCTTTGAGAGCCGGATTATCGTATGTGTCGACATGCTCGGCGAGGGCTTTGACCTGCCCGAGCTGAAGATCGCTGCATTGCACGATCATCACAAGAGCGTGGCGGTGACGATCCAGTTCGTCGGCCGCTTTACCCGCCAGGACCCAACCCTGGGTGATGCGACGGTGATCGCCAATACCGGCATCGACGATGTTGATCGTTCGCTGGCCAAGCTCTACGCCGAGGACGCCGACTGGAACGCGCTGGTAGAGGCGCTCAGTTCGGCCAAGATCGAACGCCAGGTTCGCCGCGCCGAGATGTTCAAGGGCTTTTCGGGGGATCTGATCGACATTCCGCTCCAGACCCTCGAGCCGAAAATGAACGCGGTCCTTTACCGGACGTCCTGTGATGCTTGGGATCCGTTTCGCGCGGAGGAACTCTACAATCCCGGCGTCTATCTCGGCATGAAACTGAACCCGCATCAACGGGTCGCGATCTTCGTGACTCGGGCGGAGGAACAGGCGCGCTGGACCTCGGCGCAGCAGGCGGTAAACGTCACCTGGGATCTGCACATGCTCCACTGGGATCAGGCAAGTGGCCTGCTCTACATCAGCAGTTCCGCCAAGGGGCCGTTCGACCGCCTGGCAAAGGCGGTTTGCGGCGATACGACCCGCCGCGTAGAAGGCGAGGAAGTGTTCCGCAGCCTCCACGGGTTCAAGCGGCTCATCCTGCGGAACCTCGGCCTCACCCACCATCAGGGGCGCGGCGTCCGCTATTCCATGTATATGGGCGTGGACGTCGCCGACGGCCTCGACAGCGCGAAATCCCAGTCGCGGATCAAGAACAACATCTTCGCCACTGGTTTTCTCGACGGCGTGCCGGCCTCACGCGGATGCTCGGCGAAGGGCAAGTTCTGGTCCAGCGCCAAGGTCCATGACCTGACCGACTGGGTGGACTGGTGCCAGGATGTCGGTCGCACGGTGAACGATCCCAGCATCACGACCGACGGCGTCTTCAAGAGCGCGATGCGCCCCCACCAGATCAGCCAGCGCCCGGCTGTTCCACCCGTGGCGATCCATTGGCCTGAATCTTTGATCACGCAGTTTGAGGAGCGGATCGAGATCTCGTTCGGCGATGAGCCCGTAACCTTCGCGGAATGCGATATCGAGTTGCTCGATAACGCTCGTTCCGGACCGTTGCGCTTCGCCGTGCGGAGCGATGACCACACGGCCGAGTTCGAGATCGTCTTCAGCGATGGGCATGCCCGCTACCCCCAGCGCGCCGGTCCCAAGGCGACGATCAAGGTCGGCAGCAAGATGCAGACGCTGTCCGAATCCTTCGGCGAGGATTCGCCACAAATCGACTTCGGCGATGGCTCGCTGCTCATCTACAGCCATCTCTACACTCTGCCCGAAGGCGAAACGATCGAGCCCTACCCATCCGACAAGATCGAAGCCTGGGATTGGTCGAAGGCCAATATCCGCGTCGAGTCTCAAGGCACGAGTAAGCGCGCAGACTCAGTCCAGCGTCTCGTCATCGACACGCTGCTGGCGGCCCCCGATCCCTATGATGTGATCTTCGACGATGATGGCAAAGGCGAGATCGCTGATGT
>JAKFVZ010000749.1 GCA_021732965.1 Reyranella sp. | reverse complement strand
AGCCGCGGCGAGCCAAAACGCCACCGAGCCGATCTTCGGATCGACGGGCTTGCGCCGAACCTCGCGCGGCACATAGACGGAGGTACCCGGAGGAAGGCCCGTCCCGGTGACCATCGAGACAAAGCGTGGCTCCCTTTCGCTCGGGGCTACGGCGCGCGAAAATGCCGACACGTTATGATCGTCGACCGTAAAGCGGCCGATCAACTCGAATGTGTCGGAAGACGCGGCATCCCAAGAGGCGGGAACAGCTTCATCCTTGCTGAGTGTCTTGCCGTCAGCGCTGGGCCACAAAATCAAGCTAAGATTCTTCATTGCGTCAGGAGCTGGCCCCTCGGCCGCAGCCGCGCACGCGGCAACGTCTTGTCCATACAGCTCGTCGTCTCGAGCCGGAACGGCTTCGAAACGCTGAAACATCGTCTCCGCTTCGCCGGCGATTGCGGCGATATGCTGCCGAAGCTTGACAAGGGTCGCAGGATCTCCGCCGGCGGGCACCTTGAGGTCCTTTGTTTCGGCCCACACGATTTGAAATCTCGTCAATGCACCCATCGTGCCCCCAGTCCCAATCTGTCCGCGTCAGCGCCGATGGTCCAGATTAGAAGTCGTGATTAAAGGAGCGCCCATCGTTAGAACATTTCGTGCCGGTCGCGGCGAAGGGGGGTAATGTTAGGCGGCGAGATTGCGGTGCTGCAAGCGGCAATGCCTGTAGGATATCCCGAATGGAGCGTGATGCACTCGCCGATCGTGTTCCGTTCGAGTTTTTTGATGGAGTGGGTGCCCCTCCGACGGCATAGAAGTTCGCCAGGCTGGTGATGTTGCATGACCAGCCACAGAGGAGAAGGCATCCAACCCGATCATCAAAGCGGGGCCTATCGCAACGCGACCCACGCGCCAGCTCGGATGGAGTTTTCCATATAGGGAAAGGGCTTCCCCTCGCGGGCCAGTCGTACGGTTTCCGATACTTCCGCCGCGGCTATGATCGCGGCGACGTTGTCGCGCGTCTCGAGCGCGATATCCGCGCGCGTAGCGTCGGCCTCTGTCAGGCTCTACCACATTTTGGCCAGCACCTTATTCCCGACTACGCCATGTCCTGCGGCAGCATTGCGATACCATCTTAGCGCAGAAGCATAGTCTTGCGTAACTCCCTTGCCCTCCTAGTACATTAACCCCAGGCGGAACTGAGCCTTGGGCATTCTCCGGGTCGGCAGCCTTGCAATACAGGGATAGTGCCGTGGCGTGGTCTTGCGACACGCCGCGGCCAAACTCGTACATATCCCCCAACGCGTATTAGGCCTAGTCGAATCGCTGGTCGTCAGCCTCGCGAAGCCAGTTGCCGCAGCCACATCATTCCGTGCCACACCTTGCCCATTGGCGTACCGCCGTTGGGAGAACGACGGGCGCGGACACGGGGTGGTTGAAACATCTTTGGAAAAACGTCATATTGGTAACTCGTCTTGGAAGGGGCGCACCGGGGGGGGGTAAGCCTTGCTTGAGATCGTCGGGCCGCCACAAGGCGCCACGCGCAACCGGCCGATCACAGATGAGCTTCGGCACGTTCTCGAGCAGGCCGCAGCCAGGATAGGGGTCGACAAAATCGTCATAACCTCGGGCGGGCAGCCGGCGCTTGGCGATCCGGGCGAGCGGCTGGGATCGACGCGGCACGATCACGGCCGCGCCGCAGACATTCAACTTTTTCGGGCTGGTCGGCCACTCACCTTTACCGATCAGGATGGCGGCCAGGTCGCGGCCTTCGTGACGGCGGCTGCCGCGTGTGGCTCGACCGGCATTGGGGCCGGTGTCGCCTACATGGGCGACAGAACCATCCATGTCGGATTCGGATCGTCACCCGCGGACAAGTCGAAGCTGGTGTGGGGTGCTAACGGAGACACTGCAACCGCGCCTGCATGGTTGGTGACCGCGGCGCGGGACGGCTGGAACAGCCCGTCCTCGCCGGTCACGTCCATACCGAGCGCTGGGGGCGTCGGGCGCCACTTGGTCATCGCGCGCGGTGGGCTGTGGTTGCGCAAGGGGCCGGGGCTCGACTTCGAGAAGGATCGACTCTTGGCAGAGGGACTGACGGTCGGCGTCACCCGCTACGATGGTCCCGACAAGGCCTGGGCGTGCGTCGATATCGAGGGCGACGGCCTTGCCGATGGCTTCGCCTTCGCCGCCTTTCTCGCGCCGGTGGGAGTCGTTGCCCAGCAGCATGAGGACACCGACGACCATGCCGGCGTGGCCATACCGATTGAAGACCTCAAGCCCGGCTTGCGTCTCGCGTTGCGGCTCCACGAAATCGGGGATGCCAGTCCCTATCGTCTGTTCTTTGCGGGCAAGGGGACTAGCGGCGCAAGCTTCGGTTTCATGCAGGGCGATCTGAACGCGGGTCAAACGAACGTCACGGCAACCTTCCGGAACGCCATGAGTGCGTCCCGCTTTAGCGCGGTCGAGATCGACAGTCTGCTGGCGCGCCTAGCCATACATCTGCTCGAAAATCCATTGAGCCAGCATGAGACGCTACGCGTCAACGCGGCGCTCCTGGAGAGCAAGGCGCTCGTCGATGCGATGGACGAAGGCATTCTCCAGGACATTTACACTCAGCTCGCAAGGTGCACTGCGGCGGCGCAGAACGCCAACCGGCAAATCGTGCCAAAAGCGCTGATCTATATGGCTCTCTGGATCAACATGACCGGGCCACCCACCAAGCTGCTCGATTGGTTGGGTGGCGGCGATCCAGGTTTGCAAACGCCCTTGCCCCCGCTGGGAAATACCGTCCAAGGGGCGGACATGGAGGGCTATCTCAAGGCGACGGAACACTACACCGAGAACCCCCAAAACCTTCCCCACTTGCTGGACTCCGCGGCCAGGGGGGCGGCCGCTCTCGTCGCCGATTTGGAGAAGTCCGTGGCCGCGGCCAGCGTCCCTGCCGCCCCTTCGCGCCCGGCTGAGACTCAGGAAGCCCACGCCGAGCGCATCAAGGGGCGCATCGCCGCGCTGGAGACAGAAGTGAGCAACTACGCTCGACAGATCGACCTCAAGATCGCTGACCTGAAGGCCGAACTCGATCACCTAGACGCCCGGATCAAAGCTGACC
>JAKFVZ010000469.1 GCA_021732965.1 Reyranella sp. | reverse complement strand
CCAAGCGCTCGCGCGGCACGCCGCGCGTCGCCAACCGGCTGCTGCGCCGGGTCCGCGATTTCGCGGTGGTCGCGGGCAATGCAGGCGTCGACGCCCGGGTCGCGGATGCGGCCCTGACGCGGCTCGAGGTCGATGGGCGCGGGCTCGACGCGATGGACCGCCGCTACCTCGCCTGCATCGCCGAGAATTACGGCGGCGGACCCGTCGGAGCCGAAACCCTGGCGGCCGCCCTGGCGGAACAGCGCGACGTCATCGAGGACGTGATCGAGCCCTACCTGATGCAGCTCGGCCTATTGATGCGCACCCCGCGCGGCCGGTTGCTATCGGAAGGCGGCTATCGTCATCTCGGCCTTTCGATTCCCAAGGGCCAGAAGCAACAGCTCGATCTGCTGGCGGGTGGCGGCCCGGTGGAGGAAGCGTGACCGCGGCGCCGACCTCTGGCCGCATCGACGACGGTACCCACGTGCTGCCGTTGCGCGTCTACTATGAAGATACCGATGCCGCCGGCATCGTCTATTACGCCAACTGGCTGCGCTTTCTGGAGCGTGGCCGCACCGAACTTCTGCGGCTTCTCGGGCAGCAGCATACGGCGCTGCGCGAGGAGCGCGGCGTCAACTGGGTCGTGCGCCGTTGCGCCATCGACTACCTGAAGCCCGCGCGGCTGGACGATACGATCGAGATCGTCACAAGCTGCGGCGAATTGCGTGGCGCCTCGCTGGACATGCTCCAGCATGCGCGCCGCGGTGAAGAGATCCTGGTTCGAGCCGAACTCGTCGTCGCCTGCATGGGCGAGGGCGGTCGGCCTGTCCGATTGCCGCCGCTCGTGCGGACTGCCCTGGCCCAGGTAGCCGTGAACGGATCGCCCCGCTCACGCCATATTCGGATACAACCCTCTTGAACCAACGGAGAACATAAATGGACGCGTTTGCGCAGGTCGCCGGAGCCCCCCTCGGCGGCGGCACGGGGACAATCGACATGTCCGTCTACGGCCTGTTCATGCAGGCCGACTGGGTCGTGAAAGCCATCATGATCCTGCTGCTGCTGGCCTCGTTCTGGTCATGGGCGATCATCTTCGAGAAGGTTCTCCGCCTGCGCTCGCTGAAGCGCAGCGCCCAGACCTTCGAGGATACTTTCTGGTCGGGCGTTTCGCTCGAGGATCTCTACGACCGCGTCGGCGCCAAGCCGGACGATCCGATGTCGAGCATCTTCTCCGCCGCCATGCGCGAATGGCGGCGCTCGGTCTCCAAGGGCCTGGCGTCGAGCGCCACGGCGCGCGCGGCACTGCGCCAGCGCATCGAGCAGGTGATGGGCGTCACCATCCAGCGCGAGATGGAGGCGATCGAGAAGCGCCTGGGCTTCCTCGCCACCGTTGGCGCCAACGCCACCTTCGTCGGCCTTTTCGGCACGGTGTGGGGCATCATGAACAGCTTCAGCCACATCGCGCAGTCGAAGAACACCTCGCTTGCGGTGGTGGCGCCCGGCATCTCGGAGGCGCTGTTCGCGACCGCCATCGGCCTGGTGGCCGCCATTCCCGCAGCCGCCGCCTACAACATCCTGTCGGGCCAGGTCTCGCGCTACGCCCAGCAGCTCGAGGCCTTCGCCGGTGAGTTCATCACCATCCTGTCACGGCAGCTCGAGGAACAGGTCTGATGTCGGGCGTCATTCCGGCACCCGGCGCCAACTCGTCGGGCAGCAAGTTCAAGCGGCGAAGCTATACGCCCATCGCCGACATCAACGTCACGCCGCTCGTCGACGTCATGCTGGTGCTGCTGATCATCTTCATGGTGACGGCACCGCTGCTGCAGGTCGGCGTGCCGGTCGACCTGCCGAAGACCAGCGCCCAGCAGGTTGGCGGCAAGGACGAGCCGATGGTCGTCTCGGTCAATTCCCAGGGCGAGGTTTTCCTCGGCGAGACCAAGTACGACGTGGCCGAACTCGGCGCCAAGCTGAAGGCGATCCATGAGGAGAAGCCCGACCAGCGCGTCTTCATGCGTGGCGACAAGAGTGTCGACTACGGGAAGATGATGGAGGTCATGGGTGTGGTGATCGACAGCGGTTTCCGCCAGCTCGGCCTGCTCGGCGAGCAGGCGCAGGCGCTGGGACGGGGCGGCGGCACGGTAAGCCCGGCCACGCCGGCCCAGCCCGCGCCGCGCGCGCCCACGCCGCAACCCCAGGCGCCGGCCCAGCGGCGCTAAGAGAGACGGATCCAGGCAGACGATGGCTCGGCGCCACCCTTCCAGCATCGAAATGCGCACACCGGCGATCGTGTCGTCGATGGTGCACGTCTTCGTGCTGGGGGCGGCGGTGCTGAACCTCGACTTCTTCGGCAAGCCGCCACCGATGGAGCCCGAGCCCGTGATGGTCGAGTTCGAGGCCATCGCCGCGAAGGCCGCTGCGCCGACGGTGGGCAATCCGCCGCCGCAGCCCAAGGACGTGCCGATCGCCCAGGAGACGACAAAGGCGCCGCCGCCCAAGTCGGCCGAACCGCCGCCGTCGCCGCCCACTCCCAAGCCACCGGAAGTGGCCGAGCCGCCCAAGCCGCCGGCACCCCCGAAGCCTGAGGAGAAACCGAAGACGGAGGCCGCGAAGCCGGTCGAGGATCTCGTGGCGATGAAGCCCAAGGAGCCGGAGCCGCCGAAGGTGGAGAAGCCGCCGGAGCAGCCCAAGCCCGCGCCCGAGGTGAAGAAGCCCGAGCCGCCCAAGCCGCCGCCGCCGAAGCCGACACCACCGAAGCAGAGCGTCGATTCGATGATCGACGACATCCTGAAGAACAAGCAGTCGCCGTCGAAGGTGCAGACGCCCGAGCAACAGCCCAAGCCCGTGCAGCAGGTCACGCGCCAGGCGCCGGCGGCTCCCAATCTCGCCGCCGTCGTCACGGCCAGCGAGATCGAGGGCGTGCGCCAGAAGATCCGGCCGTGCTGGAACACGCAGGGCGGCGCCCGTGACCAAGCGATGATCATTTCGCTCGTCGTGGAAATGAACCAGAACGGCACGCCGGTGAAAGCTGAACTGCGCGATCCGGGGCGCTACAACAGCGACCCTGTCTATCGTGCAGCCGCCGACGCCGCCCATCGCGCCATCATGAATCC
>JAKFVZ010000471.1 GCA_021732965.1 Reyranella sp. | reverse complement strand
CAACGATCTCGAATTCCGCGACCGGCACGCGCTGACGGCGGTGAACTCGATCAACTTCGCCCGCGTGATGGCGCAGATCGTCTATTACTTCTGGGCGGCGCTGAAGCTCGGCGCGCCGGAACGGGCCGTGGCGTTCAGCGTGCCCAGCGGCAACTTCGGCAACGTCTACGCGGGCTATGCCGCGAAGCAGATGGGCCTGCCGATCTCGCACTTCGTGGTTGGCGCCAACAGCAACGACATCCTCGCGCGCTTCTTCGAAAGCGGCGCGATGACGACGTCCGAGGTCGTGCCGACGCTGAGCCCCAGCATGGACATCCAGATCTCGAGCAACTTCGAGCGGCTGCTGTTCGACCTCTACGACCGCAACGGCGTGGCCCTCGCGGAGGCGATGACGTCGTTCCGCAGCACCGGCACGCTGAAGGTCGGCGGCAACGTCCTCGCGGGCGTGCGCGAGCTGTTCGACGCCGGCCGTCTCGACGACGCCGGCACGCTGGCCGCCATGGAAGACTGCCTGAAGCGCTACGGCGAGACGATCGATCCGCATACCGCGGTTGGCTATGCGCTGGCCCAGCAGCACCGCCGCGACGCTTCGATTCCGATGGTCGTGCTGGCGACGGCGCATCCCGCCAAGTTTCCCGACGCCGTCGAGAAGGCGACCGGCCAGCGGCCGCGGCTGCCGGCCCGCCTCGCCGACCTGCTCGAGCGCACCGAGCGCTCGGACGGCCTGCGCAACGACGTCGAGGCCCTGAAAACCATGATCGATGAACGCCGGGAAATGGCCAAAGCGCCGGCCGGCCGGGAAAAGGTGCGCCCGTGAGCAACGTCAAGGTCACCACGCTGGGCAACGGCCTGCGCGTGGCGGTGGATCCGATGCCCGAGGTCGAATCGGCTTCGCTCGGCATCTGGGTTGCCTGCGGCACGCGCCACGAATCGGCCGAACTGAACGGCATGGCGCACATGCTGGAGCACATGGCGTTCAAGGGCACGCGGACCCGCAGCGCCCGCGCCATCGCCGAGGAGATCGAGAATGTCGGCGGCAGCCTGAACGCCTATACCGGCCGCGAGATCACCGCCTACCACGCCTCCGTCCTGAAGGAAGACGTGGCGCTGGGCGTCGAGATGGTGTCCGACATCCTGCGCAATTCGGTGTTCGACCCGGACGAGCTGCAGCGCGAGCGCGGCGTGATCCTGCAGGAGATCGGCCAGGCGCTCGACACGCCCGACGACATCATCTTCGACCAGTTCCAGGAAACCGCGCTGCCGGGCCAGCCGCTCGGCCGGCCGGTGCTGGGGACCGCGACCTCGGTCGAGGCGATCGGGCGCGACGATCTCTTCGCCTATCTGGCGCGTCACTATACGGCCTCCAACATGGTCCTGTCGGCCGCCGGCCGCGTCGAGCACGACCAGATCGTCGACCTCGCCGAGAAGCACTTCGGCTCCGTGCCGCGCACGCCCGCCAATGCCGACCGGCCGGTACCGCTCGCCTATGTCGGCGGCGATGGCCGCGAGCAGCGCGTGCTCGAGCAGGCGCACCTCGTGCTGGGCTGCGAGGGTATCGGCTATCGCGACCCGGACTATTTCGCGCTGGCGATCTACTCGACCCTGTTCGGCGGCGGCATGTCCTCGCGCCTGTTCCAGCGCATCCGCGAGGATCGCGGCCTGGTCTATGGCATCCACTGCTTCAACACCGCCTACGCCGATGGCGGCCTGTTCGGCATCTATGCCGGCACGGGCGAGGACGATCTGGCGGAGCTGATCCCGGCGGTCTGCGAGGAATTCGTGGGCGTCGCCGACACGCTGAACGAGCAGGAACTCGTGCGTGCCCGCAACCAGATCAAGGCCGGCACGCTCATGGCGCTCGAATCGAGCGGCTCGCGCTGCGAGCAGGCGGCGCGCCACCTGATCGTCCATGGCCGCACGATTCCCTACGAGGAGATCGTGTCGCGCATCGAGGCGGTCGACCAGGACGCCGTGCGCCGTGTCGCGAAGCGCCTGCTGCAGGGTGAACTGACGCTCGCGGCCCTGGGCCCGATCAACGGCCTCGAATCCCTCGACAAGATCGCCGCCCGCCTCGCGGCGTAGGTGGGGAAGCGCCGGTGCTCTTTCTGCACCGTGCGGGCTCTCGCGCCTATGAAGGCGCTGCCGCTCGCCAGCGCATCAGAATGCGCTAGAGTCTTTCCGATCGACGTAGAATCATTTTCCTCCCCCATTCAGATGGGGAGGTGGCGGCGTCTTACGCCGTCGGAGGGGTCACGAGCGGTCGTTCGCTTCGCTCGGCCGATGACCCCATCGCCCCGTATGACGGGGCACTTCCCCATCTGAATGGGGAAGCGAACGATCTTTGATGGCCAGGTCCTAGTCGGAAAGACTCTAGGCAGCCTTTGCCAGCGCCGGCTGAGCGGTGCGCGGCGGGACGCCGATCGAGGCGCGTTCGATGACGGTCTTGATCTCGGCGCTGCGGCGGACGAGGTTGTAGCGCAGACCGGTGTAGAGGTTCATCGGGAACGGCATCGGTGCATTGAAGTCGATGATCAGCACGACGCGGGTCTCGTCGGTCTGGTTCTTCACCCAGTGCTCGCGCGTGTCGTCGAACACCAGCGGCTCGCCTTCCTTCCAGAAGAAATGGTGGCCGCCGATCTCGATCCAGCACTTCTCCGGTTCCTTCGGTACGATCAGCGGGTAGTGGAAGCGGATGATACCGGCGGCTGAACCACGGTGCGGCTCGATCTCGGCACGGCCGGCCAGGATGCTGAACAGGGCCGAATGGACCCCCGGGATCCTGGCGATGGCGGCCATCGTGTCGGGAACCGCCGCGGCATTCTCCGTTACCTCGTGACCCCACAGTTTCAGCAGAAACGTGCGCCAGGCACGACCAGGCACGTAGAGGTCGCGCGGATGGACCTCATGCAGGGCCGGGATTTCCTCGTGGTGGCTGAGCAGGTACTCGAGGTCGGCCTTGATCTTGGCGTGGCTCTTCTTGAGTTCGGCCAAGACCGGAAAAACCTTCATCGCATCTTCGCCGCCCAGCGGCAGCTTCGGCATGTTCCGCAGGATCATGTCGGAGAGCTTGAGGTTGAAGTCTTCCAGCGGC
>JAKFVZ010000687.1 GCA_021732965.1 Reyranella sp. | reverse complement strand
GGGCTGGTCAGGCTTGCGCCCCATGCAGCTGCGCGCCGGCGCCGCCCTTATGGCGGGGCAGGGCGATCTTCTGATTTCTGCCGGTACCGCTGGCGGAAAGACAGAGGCCGCCTTCCTGCCGGCAATATCTCTGATCGACCGGGTCCAGCCGCAGTCGGTTGGCGTCATCTGCGTCTCGCCACTGAAGAGCCTGATCAACGACCAATACCAGCGGCTTCGACCACTGGCGGCCGAACACGGCCTGCCGATCGTCAGATGGCACGGTGATGAGAGCCGCGATGCCAAGGAGGCCTTCTTCAAAACCGCGCGCGGGATCTGCCTGATCACGCCGGAATCGATCGAGGCCCTGCTGCTTCATCGCGCAGGACGGCTGCGAGGCGTTTTTGGGCAGCTGCAGTTCGTTATCATCGACGAGCTGCATGCCTTCCTGACCGGGGACCGAGGTGCGCATCTGGCCTCGTTGCTGGAGCGCCTCGAGGACGCGTCGGGCGCCAGCCCGCGGCGGATCGGGCTATCGGCAACGCTGGGCGACCCGGCAATCGCGGCGAGATGGCTGCGCCCTGGCGGATCCGACCGCGTTGCGCTTGTGACCGATGGCAAGAAGGGTGTCGATCTCGATGCTGCGCTTCATGTCGCTCTCGACCCGCCTCGCCTGCCAGGCATGGACGATACGATGGCCGAGGACGCCGGTATCGAGACGGGCTTGATGCAGACGGCCACAAGGCTCGACCAGAGACTGGGTACCGGCAAGAACTTGGTGTTTGCCGGATCCCGCCGGATGACCGAAGCGCTTTGCGACATCCTGCGTCGTCGCCGATCTGCCGCTGGCCAGGCAAACGTGTTCTTCGCCCATCATGGCTCTCTCTCGCGAGAGGTCATAGAGACCGCCTAGCGGAGGCTTCGCGATCCGGACGTGGCAAACGCGACCGCAATCGCCACCACGACGCTCGAATTGGGAATCGACATCGGTGATGTCGGCACTGTCTGCCAGATCGGGCCACCGCGATCGGTATCGGGCTTGCGTCAACGAGTGGGGCGCTCAGGTCGCAGGGCCGGTACCCGTTCGACCCTCGATCTGTCTCTGATCGAGCTGGAAGGGCTTGAGCAGCACCAGGAAGGCCGCCTGCGCCTCAACCTTGTCTGCGCTGCCGCAGCGCTGTCCCTGCTACGCGAAGGCTTCGTGGAGCCGCCTGGAGAGCGTCCGGCAAGCCTCTCGGTTGTCGTCCATGAGACGCTCTGCCTGCTGCGAAGCCGTGGAGAGCTCAGCTTCGATCAGATCGTCAGCGTCCTCGCCCGTTCGCAGCCGATGTCGGGCGTCGGCCCTGCCTCGTTCGAGAAACTGTATCAGGCGATGGCCAGGCCAGAGGTCAGGCTGCTCGAATACCGGAACGGGATGATCGGCCTGGGCCCAAAAGGCGTGCAGCTCGCCGGCTCGCCAGACATCTATGCCGTCTTCTCGACCCCATTCGAAATCGATCTCGTCCATGCCGGGATGCCGCTGGGTCGTTTGCCGCTCATGGGAGGAAGCGCCATCGGGCCGGGTGACGGCGTGCTGTTCGCGGGGGCGCGTTGGTCGATCATGAAGCTCGACATCGACAAGCGCGTCGCCGAGGTCCAGCCCTCCGACAAGGGCAAACAGCCGAGGTTCGAAGGCGGTGACCAGGAACCGATGCATGACCGGCTCGCAGCTCGCATGCGCGCCATCCTGGCTGGTCATCATGTCGACGAGGCCTGGACACCTGCTGCCCGACGGATGCTTTCCAATGCGCGAGCGGGATATCGAGCGCAGGAGCTGGACCGGTTCGTCTCTCTGAACGAGCGGGAGGGCCTGATCCTGCTGCCGTGGATCGGCACGCGAAAGCTGGAGGCACTGACCATGGCCCTTTGCGGGGAGGGCCTCAATGCCACAGCTGGGCCCTACGGCCTTTGGGTCGCATCGGTGAGCTCCGAGACGCTCAAACCCGTTCTTGAGCGGGTGCGGCGAGAAGCCCGTGCGCGTGTCGGGACCTGGTTGTCCCGCAAGGGCGCCATTCCAGAGGGCAAGTTCGATGCAGCCCTGCCGCACCGTTTCCGGTTGGAATGGTGGGCCGCCGCCAACACCGTGGCCACGCTCGCATAGGAGGCCGCAGCTACGGTGCTGGCGGGTGGCGCTCAGCCAGCCTGATCGTCAGGCCGCGCGTGCTTCGAGTGCCAGGGGATCGTTCTCGCGCATGTAACGCGCGACCTTCTCGAAAGCCTTGAACTCGATCTGTCGGATCCGCTCACGCGAAACGTCGTAACGCTGCGAGAGCTCCTCAAGGGTCTCGGGGTCATCACGAAGCCTGCGAGCCGTGAAGATCTCGCGCGACCGGGTATCAAGGGTCGCGACTGCCTCCTCGATACCGCGCTGACGAATGGACCGGTGCTGCTCGCGCTCGTATCGAAGATCGAGCGGCTCGTCGTCGTTGGCGAGCAAGGAACCGAGAGTGCTGGCTTCCTCGTCGCCGGTCGCGAGCGGCGTATCGAGTGACGTGGCCGACGCCATCGCCATCCGCACAGAAGCGATCTCGGCCTCGTTGACCTGAAGGAATTCTGCGAGCCTGGCATCGGTGACGATGCCGCCCTTACGCTCGATTTTGGTGGCGGCGCGGCCGATACCGAACATGATCCGGCGCTGATTACGCCCGTTGGTGATCTTGGTCGCGGTCTGCATCAGGGCAACGTGCTCCTGGATTGCGGCGCGCACCCACCACTGTGCGAACGTCGACAGCCGGAACCCGGTTTCGAGCTTGAACCCGGCAAGCCCCTGCATGAAGCCGACATTGGCCGCCTGCATGAGATCGTCGATCGACATGCCGGCACGTACGAAAGGACGCGCCAGCTTGTTCAGGAACGGCTGGAAAGCCTGCGTGATCGTGTTGAGCGCCGCTCGGTCGCCATGCTGCTGCCAGCGTGTGACGAGATCGGCCTCCTGATCGCGGGAGAGGTGAGCCGTATTGGCCGGCATCTGCTGGCGCTTGGCGGCGGAGATGAACGATGTGGTGAGAGCCATGGCCAATCGTTATCGCAGCGGCACCTGGCCTTCAAGAACAGGATTTGCTGTTTCCACTGCG
>JAKFVZ010000691.1 GCA_021732965.1 Reyranella sp. | reverse complement strand
CTTCAACGTCTCGGGCAAGCGTAAGGGAGAGCAGAAGTCGGAAGACGAGATCGTCGACGTGGCGGTCGAGCCGATCATCGACGAGGAGGAGTTCGCTGAAGTTCAGGCGGTCATGCGGTCGCGCAGCCCACAACTGAAGGCTCCGCGGTTCGTAACGGCCGGGACGCTCCTGGGCGGCGTGTGCTTCTGTGCCGATTGCGGGGGAGCCATGACGCTCCGCACCTCTGGCAAGGGGGACCAATACCGCTACTACACCTGCTGCACGACGGCACGGCAGGGGAAGACGGCGTGCCGCGGCCGCACGATCCCGATTGACGAGCTGGACACGATGGTGGTGTCGCATCTGGAGGAGCGACTTCTTGCCCCCGAGCGGCTTGAGGAGCTGCTCGCTGGCCTGCTTAAGCGCAGGGAGGAGCACGCTGAACACCTGAAGGGTCGGATCGCCGAGCTGAGGAAGCAGGCTGCGGACGCGGAAGCCAAGCTGACTCGGCTGTATGAGGCCATTGAGAATGGACTCGCTGAAATGGACGATTCCAACCTCAAGGGACGGATTGTCGAGTTGAAGCGGATCCGTGACGCGGCGCGGGCCGATGCGGACCGGGCCGAAAACCGTGGAGAGGGCGACGACAATCGAGTGACGCCGGAGCTGCTGCGTCGGTTCGGCGTCGAGGCTCGTAAGAAGATCAGGGATCGAGAGGGCGGTTTCCGGCGCCATCATCTCCAGGCGCTAGTGCAGAGGGTGGAGGTCGGAGCCGACGAAATTCGGATCGGGGGATCGAAGCCAAGGCTCCTCCAGACGCTTGTGGCGTCTGGAGGAAACTATGGAGTGGAAACTGCGGCGCACGGCGTTCGCAGTTTCGTTCCGAATTGGCTCCCGGAGCAGGATTCGAACCTGCGACCAATCGATTAACAGTCGATTGCTCTACCGCTGAGCTATCCGGGACCGGTGGCCGGCTATACCGACGCTCCCCCCGTCGCGCAAGCCTTTTGCGACGCCAGCCCGGGAAACGTCCGCGGCTGACGACGCCGACATCAGACAGGCCGGAGACGACCGCCGGATTGGCTTGCGGGCCGCGTCGCCATGTGGTTATAGGCGGGCCATCGGCGGCCGCCGAATGCTGCGGCCGCCGGGATGGCCTCGTGGCGGAGTGGTTACGCAGAGGACTGCAAATCCTTGCACCCCGGTTCGATTCCGGGCGAGGCCTCCAATTCCAGATATGGACTCGCGCCGTCCGCCCCGCGCCGCCGGCTCGGGCCGAGGCGCCGGGGAGAAGGCGACATGGACAGGTTCACCGAGCTGCGCCGGACCATGGTCGACTGTCAGCTTCGCACCTATGAGGTGACCGACCGCGCTGTTCTGGCGGCCGCGGCGGAGGTGCCGCGCGAGGCTTTCCTGCCGCCGGAATCGTCCCACCTGGCCTATCTCGATCAGGCCGTGCCGATTTCGGGCGCGCACCGCGTGCTGATGGCCCCCATGGTCACGGCGCGGATGATCCAGGTGCTCGACCTCGCGCCGGGTGAAACGGTCCTCGAATACGGCGGAGGCACCGGCTATGGCGCGGCGCTGATGGCGGCCATGGGCGCCCGCGTCACGCTCTGGGAGCCCGAGGAGGCCGCGTTGGCTCTCGCCGCCGGAGCGCTGGACCGCGCAGGCGCATCCAGCGTCGTGGCGACCGGCGTTCGGCCTGCCGACGGCGGCTTCGACGCCGTTCTGGTCAGCGGCGCCTGCGAGGTCGCGCCCGTTTCTCTGTTCGGCCTCGTGCGCGAGGGCGGTCGGCTGATCGTCGTGGAGGGTCTGGGGCGGTCCGCGCGCGTCATGCTGTATCGGAGGGCGGGAGGGTCGATGGCGGCGAGGCCGGTGTTCGACGCGGCAGCGCCGCCGCTGGCCGAATTCCGCCGGGCGCCTGAATTCGTGTTCTGATCCGGCGCGCCGGAGCTGCGGGATGCCGGGCGTTTTTCCGCCCGACTTCGCGGCTGTGTCGTATTTTTGTGGCACTGCGTCAAAGAATAGGCGGCGATCTCGAACGCGGCGTTGGCGATGCCCGCCGCGATGGTTACTAATGCCGTCGTGAGTATGCCGAGGCTGGGGCGATGCCTGGGCGTGACAGTCAGTCCGCACATGAGGCGTCCGTTGAAACACGAGTTCTTCGATCTTGGACCGCGCGTCCTCCTCGCCGCCGCGATGGGCTGCTGCTTCGCCGCGCCTGCCTTCGGCCAGACCATGGACGCGGCCCTGTCCCGGGCCTATTCCGCCAATCCGACGCTGAACGCCCAGCGCGCCTCGGTGCGCGTGACCAATGAGAACGTGCCGCAGGCGCTGTCGGGCTATCGGCCCCGGATCACGGCCTCCGCCGATATCGGGGCCTCGATCACCGATTCCAGCCTGCCCGCGCAGCGCGGAACGGTTTCGCGCCTCGCGCCTCGCGGGGCGGGCGTGCAGATCGACCAGAACATCTTCGATGGCGGCAGGACGCGAAGCGCGGTCAGCCAGGCGGAATCGCAGGTGCTCGGCGCGCGCGAGACGCTGCGCAACACCGAACAGAACGTGCTGCTGGACGCCGCGACGTCCTACATGAACGTGCTGCGGGACACCGCGATCCTCAATCTCAACCGCAACAATGTCGAGGTGCTCGAAGAGCAGTTGCGCCAGACCCGCGACCGTTTCCAGGTCGGCGAGGTCACGCGCACCGACGTCGCGCAGTCGGAGGCGCGGCTCTCCTCGGCGCAATCGCAGGCGATCCTGGCGGAGTCCAATCTCAAGACCTCGGTCGCGCGCTATCGCCAGAACATCGGCGCGGAGCCGGGCCGGCTCGCGCCCGGGCGCCCAGTCGAGAATTTTTTGCCGAAGACGCTGCCGGCCGAGCTCAACACGGCGCTTACGGGCCATCCGGCGATCGTCGCCTCCCTGCACGGCGTCGATGCCGCCGAACTGCAGATCAAGGTGACGGAAGCCGATCTCTATCCCGTGCTGGGCGTGCGCGGGATCGTGCAGCAGCGTTACGACACGCAGAGCTTCGGCAGCAACAGCACGTCGGCCAGTCTCGTGGGAACGCTGACCATTCCGATCTACGAGCAGGGCCTGACCTATTCCCGCA
>JAKFVZ010000717.1 GCA_021732965.1 Reyranella sp. | reverse complement strand
CGTAATGCTCGGTCTTGAACAGGTACGACATGTGCTCGGCCTTGGAGCGCTCGTCATAGCCGAGCTCGACGCCCGAGGCCGAATTCAGGTCGAAACCGATCGTGAAGGTGCGCATGAACGGAAGCTGCGCGGCGGCGAGCGCCGTTATCGAACCCGAATCCATCCCACCCGAGAGATAGGAGCCGACATCGACATCGCTGATCATCTGGCGGCTGACGGCCTGCCGGAACAGGAAGTCGAGCTCGTCGAGGGCGTCGGCCTCGCTGACGGGCCCGTCCGGCTCCTGGAAATGGAAATCCCAATAGCGCTTGACCACCGGCGGCGCCTTGTCTGCGGCGATCTGGATGTAGCAGCCCGCCGGAAGGAGCCGGACGCCCGCGAACAGCGTCTTGTCGGTGAAGAAGTTCTGGAATGTCAGGTACTCGGCGAGCCCGCGCACATCCATGCGCGCGGCGAAGCCCGGAAACCCGCGGAACGCCTTGATTTCCGAGGCGAACAGGAAAGCGCCGTCGATCTCGGCGTAGTAGACCGGCTTCACCCCGAAGCGATCGCGCGCGATCGTGAGCTGGCGCGTCTTCACGTCCCAGATGCCGAAGGCGAACATGCCGTTCAGGCGATCGAGCGCGCCGAGCCCCCACTCGGCGAAAGCCGTCAGCAGAACCTCGCTGTCGCCGCTCGAATGGAAACGGTGTCCCCGGGCGCTGAGCTGCGCCTTGATCTCGCGAAAATTGTAGATCTCGCCATTGTAGGTGATCACATAGCGGCCGTCCGGCGTCGTCATCGGCTGGCGGGCGGCATCGCTGAGATCGATGATCGACAGCCGGCGATGGCCGAGTCCGAGGGGACCGTCGCAATAGTGCCCTTCGCCGTCGGGTCCGCGATGGGCGATGATGTCGGTCATCGCCTTGACGATGACCGGCGAAGCCGGGCGACCGTCCCTGTGCAGGACGCCAGCGATGCCACACATGATTCGGGGGTCCGCTTGAAGGAGAAGGGATGCTGGCGCGGCCGCCTGGCCGCGCCGGTCTCCGTCGTGTCAGATCTGCGCCTTGGCGCGGCGCTGAGCGACCTGCTCGATATGGGTCTTGCGCCACTCGATCAACTGCTTCAGGCCGGCGTCAAGGTCGATCGCGGCGGTGAAGCCGATTTCCTTGCTCGCCTTGACGGGTGAACCGATCCGGTTGCGCACCAGCGTCGCCTGGCTGCGCGGGGCATAGTTGATCGGCTGGTTCGAACCGGTGAGATTGAGCAGCTTCTCGGCCACTTCCTTCAGCGATGTGCGCTTGCCGGTGCCGACATTGTAGAAACTGTCGGTCGCGGTCGACTGCATCGCGCAGAGATTGGAGCGGGCGCAGTCTTCCACCGCCACGAAGTCGAAGGCTTCCGAACCGTCACCCATGATCGTCGGACCCTCGCCGCGATCGATCGCGTCGAGCATCTTCATGATCACCGCGATGTAGGCGCCGCGATAATCCTGGCGCGGGCCATAGACGTTCATGTAGCGCAGACCGACATAGTCCAGCCCGTAACGGAAATGGTAGGCGCGGGCCATCGCCTCGCCGCAGATCTTGGTGGCGCCGTAGAAATTCCGGTTGTTGAACGGATGGTCCTCCGTCATCGGCTCCTCGATGGCGTCGCCGTAGACGGAGGCGGAGGACGACCAGACCAGGCGCTTGACGCCGTTGCGGACGCAGCCGTCGAGCACGTTGAACATGCCGCGCACGTTCGTCTCGAAGGCAGTGCGCGGGTATTCATGGCACTGCAGCAGCCACAGCGCCGCGAACTGGAAGACGCCGTCGGCGCCCTTCAAGGCCGCGTCGAGGATGTCGGTTTGCGTGATGTCACCGCCGGCCTCGAAAATCTTGACCCGCGGATCCTTCAGAGCCTCGGCCAGGTTCTCCGTCGTGCCCCTCACGAAATTGTCGTAGATCACGATCTCGCCGACATCCGTCCGCGTGAGCTGATCCACGGCATGCGAGCCGATCAGGCCCGCTCCCCCGATGACGACGACGCGCTGTCCCTTGAGTTCCACGTTCCGCTTCCCCGTTTATGCCGCCGCGGCAGCACGATTGTCCCAAGCTACCGCAGTCCGGGTGCAGCGAGGCGCCCGAACCGCGAACCGTTACTTGGCCGTCAAGGGCGACTCAAGCCGCCCTTTCGACCATGGTCTCGTCCAGCAGCACCCTGACCTTGCCGCCGAGCAGGTCGAGCAGCACGGCGACACGATCCTGATCCCTGAAACCGTCGAACAAACCCAGCGCCTCGGCGAAGCTGCCCGATCGGATGCGCAGCACGTCGCCGGCTGCGAAGTCCGGCCTCAGCGCCATCGGGATGAAGCCCCTGGCGTCGAGCCGCACCCGAAGTCCAGCCACCACGCTCGCCGCGATGGGCAACGGCCCATCCTGGCCCGCGATGAGCCGGGAGACGCCATAGGTGCCGTTGATCGAGCGCCAGCGCTGGCGTTCCGGGTCGAACGAGACGAACAGGTAGCCCAGGAACAGTGGCGCGGCAACCATCGTCGCCTTGCGCGCGTGCCGGCGCTTCCTGAGATAGCGCGGCAGGAAAACGTCGAAGTCCTGGTTGCAGAGTTCCCGCGCGGCCAGCGTCTCCATCTGATGGCGGGTCTGCACGACATACCAGCGCGCGCCGTCAGCCCGCGGATGCAGGGCCGGCGTCATGACCGCGGTTCCGCGACGCCGACCGACAGCATCGACGGAACCAGCACGCGCTCGGCGCCGGCATAGGCGGCCGAAGCCTCGTAGCACGCACGCGCGTCGTGAATGCCGGTGACGACGATGAAGTCCGGCCGCGCGGAGATCATGTCCAGGGTCGCGACCACCGGGATGCCGAACAGGCTCGTCTTGCGCATGCCGACATCAACGATCGCGACAATGCCGACGCCTCGTTCCGCAGCGCAGAGAATCGCTATCTCAGTCAGGTCGCTGCCGCCGCAGAGCGCTGCGCTCTTCCAGCCATTCTCATGAGCGCGCTCGAAAAGGGCCGAGCACTGCGTCCGCGCCTGCCGGAAAAAGGACAGCGACCAGGACAGATACTCGGCCGTCAGCCGCGACTTCTCGGCGAAACCCGAGGGCGTAAGGA
>JAKFVZ010000747.1 GCA_021732965.1 Reyranella sp. | reverse complement strand
CGTCGAGAATATACTGCAGGTTGGCGAATTCGGTTACAAAGGTCCGAAGCTGCCTGGGATTCACCAGGTAGATTTCGGCCAGCCGCAACACGAACACGCGCATAGACCAGTGGGGCTTCGTGAAGCGTGCCAGGCCGGTCGGGTGGGGGGCGGTGCCGCGGCGTTCGACCTGTCCCTCGCTCGCAAGCTGCGTGGCGGCGACGACGTGCAGAAGGGTGGATTTGCCCGAACCATGATGCCCCAGCACAACGAGGCGGGCCCGCCTCGGCACCGCGAGGTCGATTCCGTCCAGCACCCTTGCCTTCATCATTCCCCGATTATGATGCTTGGAGCCTCCGCGGAGCGTGATCATTGGCCGGCAGGACCTTCGGATCGGATCATTGCGCGCTCGAAGACGATGCCGACGAAGAGGACGATCGGCGCGAAGTAGGCGAGGTAGGAGCGATCGAAGAGGAAAGTCGGATACTGTCCGTAGAGACCCGGGCGGTACCACTCGATTCCGTGCATCAGCGGGTTCCAGACGACGATGTTGCGGATGAAGGGCGTCCCAGGTCGGGCATCACGAAGACGCCGGAAAAGAACATCGAACCGCGAGTCAGAATTCCATAGATCCGGCCCCAGACCGGGTAGAACCTGGAGATCGCCTGGTTGATCAGTCCGACGCCGAGGCCGCAGACGATCATCAGCGCGACGGCCACGAGGCTTATGTCGAAGTAGCGGGGAATGGCCTGCTCGATGCCATCCAGCCAGAAGACCGCGAAGAACAGGATCATCATCGAGCCGATGATCAGGATCTCGACCAGGGCCACCGCGATGAATTAGTCGAGCTGCATGCGGCCGGGCAGGCGCGCTCGCTGGTTGATCCGGGCGGCTCCCGCACGCACCGAGACGAAGAGGAACAGGTAGTAGGGAAAGACGCCGCTGGCATAGAAAAGCACCATCGACGAACCGTAGTAGTTCAGGCTTTGCTTCAGAAAATCCTCAGCGCGACGAAGGCGAGGACGAGAATGACCGGCTCCGCGAGCGCGATGAGGGCCGCGAATTTGCTGCCCCCGAACTTCGTGGACAGATAGTCGTTCATCGCAGCCGCGATCGTGCACCGCCAGTTGCCCAACGCCACCGTGAAGTCCCGGCAGCGGAAGTCGTGGTTGCCATCAATACTTCCCGTTCCCTTTTCCGCACGCCATTATGCTCGACTTCCGAGGGGTATCGAATGTCGAATCAGGGCGGAAGACGGCGGGCAGCCGCACCATGCGAGGGTTGAAGTGAGCATCTGGGCGATCCTGGCCGCCGGAATCGGACTCGCCGTCGCTGGCATCGTGCTGGCGCCTATCGTCGCAGGCTGGATCACCATGAACAGAAGGTCCGCCGCGCAGCCCGGTGACGACGAGCTTCACTAGTGGACTGACATCGTCCGGAACCTTGGCGGCGTAAGTATTGGCTGACAAGGAAAGGACCGAGCATGCATATGTCGACTGACAAGCCCCCGTGACGCCACCGTTACAGAGCTTCAAGCCGGGCCGAACCATGAGACACTCCGCGGAATCCCGTTCAACACCCAAGCCGACCGGGCCAGCGATGACTGAATCCTGGCGTGGGGCGGCCCGATGAAGCGAGGCGTTCCGATCCATCCGCTCTGGGATTGATCGGGCAGCGGCAATACAGTTCCCGTCAGGCGATGTGCTCGCGGATCGCCCGGACGACGAGAAGACCGATCGTCCACAGCATGAAGCAGATGGCGCCGACCATGAAGATCGACAGGATACGCCGCGGGAAGACCGAACTCTCCGGCAGGCTCGGATGCACAAACGGATTGACGTAGATGTGCTGGGCCAGGGCATTCGCCCGGGCGTGCTCAAGTTGCTGCATGGTGCTCAGCACCATGTTCTGGGCGAACTGGCGCTCCATATCGAGCTGCTCGAATTTTCCAACGACCGTCGAGAGGGGCTTGCCCTGCTTGTCGGTGCTGACCTGCGATTCGACCATGGCGAGCTGATCCTTGGTCGCGCTGATGCGCGACTGCAGGGCCACGACCGCGGGCGCGTTGGGCCCGAGCTGGCGCTTGCTCAAGGTCGCCAGCTCCGTCTGGAGCTGCAGCAGTGTCGTCTTGAGGCTGGCCGCGAGCGTCGCGTTGGTCAAGACGACACTGGTATTGGGCTCGATGACCTGTTCGGTATTGCGGAAGTGGGTGAGCTCGCCCCGGATCGTCTTGAGACGCTCCTCGGCGCGACGGACGTCGTTCTCGGCGAACTTCACGGCATCCCAGATCGGCCGGTTGGACGTCTTGTTGATGACGTTCTCGGAATTCTCCAGGAGCGCCTTGGCGATGGTGAGGGCATCCTCGGGGTTGAAGGCGCGGATGCGTGCCGTGGCGATGCCCGTGACCTGGTCGTAGCTGGCCGTCACCATGCGTTGCCAGTAGGTGACCAGGCGCTCGACCGGCAGTGACGGATCGAAGCTAGCCCACCAATCCGTTCCTTCGCGCGAATACATCGCCCGGAGATCGACCTTGGCCAGCAGATCCTCAACCGCCTGCCGGCTCAGCATGTAGTCGGTGACGATGTAGTTCTCGGGTGTGTTCGGCGATGTGCTGACACCGAGCAGGCTGGAGATACCACCGGCCGAATCACCCGACGAGACGACGCTCCGGGAGTCGCGCACCGCGAACCGGAATTCGGCGACGTATTGGCTCGATGCGTAGAAGCCGTAATAGAGGATTGCGAGGGCGACCGGCAGAGCCACGAACAGAAGGAACGAGATCAGGGTGCCGTAGGAACGACCCTGCTTGCGCTCGGGCAGCGTCGGCAGCTCGAATGGCGGCTCTGCGCGTTCCGGCGCTACGGGAGTATCCGACCATTGCGGCTGCTCCTGCGGAGCGTGGCGGGCGTCAGGGGCTTGGAAGCGGGGATCGGTCGTCTCGGGCTGAGGCGGCCTCAGGAAGGCGATCCGGTTCGGAGGGCTGGACTCGGACATTTATTGGCGCTCGGTCCTTTTGGGGTTTCGGATCATACTTCAAAGGCGACGGATAACCAACTCCAGCAAAAGGTTATGTCGGGGCAACCGGGGCACAATGCCGCCGTTATGTCGCCTTGGCCTGCGTATGG
>JAKFVZ010000173.1 GCA_021732965.1 Reyranella sp. | reverse complement strand
GCAGCGGCCCTAAATCCTGGATTTCGGCCTCGTCAAATCCGCACCGCGTGCCTTCGCGATGGCGGGAGTGGGACAGAAGGACATCGACGTCGCCGAGATCTACGACTGCTTCACCTTCACGGTGATCCGCCAGCTCGAGATCCTGGGCTTCTGCAAGACCGGCGAAGGTGGGCCGTTCGTGATGGACGGCCGTATCGCGCTGGGCGGCGAACTGCCGATCAACACCCATGGCGGCCTGCTGAGCCAAGGCCATGTAGTGGGTCTCAACCACGTGATCGAACTGACGCGCCAGCTGCGCCGCGAGGCCGGCAAGGCACAGGTGAAGGATGCCGAGCTGGGGCTCGTCACCGGCTATGGCGACATGGGTGACGGTTCGATCGCGATCCTGAAGAGGGCGGCATGAGCCAGGCTCCCGCACCGGTCGCGCCCGCGCCCGAACGTCCGCTGCCGACGCCGACGCGCGAGAGCCAGCCCTTTTGGGACGGCATGCGCGAGGGTCGCTTCCTGCTGCAGCACTGCTCGTCCTGCGGCAAGGTCCGTCACTATCCGCGGCCCGTCTGCTCGCATTGCTTCTCGATGGAGAGCGAATTCAAGGAGGCGCCGCTGGGCGGGACCCTCCATGCCTGGACGGTATGCCACCATCCGTTCAACTTCTTCTTCAAGGCATCGGCGCCCTACATCGTGGCACTGGTCGACATGGATGCCGGCGTGCGCGTGAACGCGCAGCTGCACGGCGTTCCCGAGGCGGCATTGAAGATCGGGCTGCGTGTGAAGCTCGGTTTCGAGCCGGTCAACAAAGAGGTGACGCTGCCCGTCTTCGTCGCTGAATAGAAAGAACCCCTGGGAGGAAGTTGAAATGAAGCGTTCTGTTTTCGTGGCGTCGGCACTCGCCGCGCTGGTACTGCCGTTTGCCGCCTCGGCCCAGACCGATTGGCCGCAGAAGCCGGTCTCTCTGGTCGTGCCCTATCCGCCGGGCGGCGTGAACGACGCCGTGGCCCGGGTCTATGCCGAAAAGCTCTCGGTGGAACTCGGCAAGCCGTTCATCGTCGACAACCGCGCCGGGGCCGCCACCACCGTGGCGTCCAACTTCGTCGCCAAGGCCGCGCCCGACGGCTACACGATCTATGCCGCCGGCACGTCGCTGATCATCAACCCGACGCTGACGGGCCAGGTCCAGTACGACCCGAACAAGAGCTTCGAGCTCGTGTCGCTGATGTCGTTCACGCCCTTCATCCTGCACGTCAACTCGGAGTTCCCAGCCAAGAACATGGCCGAGCTGATTGCCTACGTGAAAGCCAACCCGGGCAAGTTCAACATCGCGAGCTCGGGCATCGGCGCCACCAACCATCTTGCCGCCGAGCTGCTGAAGGCGCAGGCCGGGCTCAACATCACGCACGTTCCCTACAAGGGCGGCGCGCAGGCCGGCCAGGACGTGGCCTCGGGTCAGGCGCAGATGATGTTCTCGGCGGCCCTCGAGGCCAAGCCGGTGCTGTCGACGGGCCGCACCAGGGCTATCGCCATATCGAGCCTCAAGCGCTCTCCCGCGTTCCCTGACATCCCGACCGTCGTCGAGGCGGCCGGGCTGCCCGACTTCGAGGCGGTGTTCTGGCAGGGCATGGTGGTCCCGGCCGGCACGCCCAAGGCGATCGTGGACAAGCTGCAGAAGGCGATCGCCAAGATCGCCGCCGAACCCGAGATGATCGATCGCTTCAAGCCGCAGGGCGTGGAGATCCGCGCCTCGACACCGGCTGAGTTCAAGACCTTCCTCGACAAGGAGGAGAAGCGCTGGACGAAGCTCATCAAGGAACAGAACATCAAGCCGGAGTAGGCACTCCAGCGTGGAGCGCTCTCCGGAGCGTGAGATTGAAACGGCGGGCTCCGGTCATCGGATGCTCGCCGTTTTTCAAGGTGAGCACGCCGTGATGGAAGAGGCGTGACGGGCCGCCCCACACCACGACATCGCCATGCCCGAGCGCCACGCGACGCACCGGATCGGAGCGCTTCGCGCCTCCGAACTGGAAGGTGGCGGGCAAGCCCAGCGAGACCGACACGATGGGATGGTCGTAATCGGCCTCGTCCTTGTCCTGGTGCAGCGACAGCTTCGCGCCCGGCTCATAGCGGTTGATCAGGCAGGCATCGGGCAAGAAGTTCGCGAACCCCGCCGCGCTCGCGGCTTCGTCGGCAAGTGCGAGAAAGGCCGGCGGCAGCGCGGGCCATGGCGCGCCGCCTTGCGGGTCATGCGCCTGATAGCGGTAGCCCGACCGATCGGTGACCCAGCCGGCCGCGCCGCAATTGGTCATCGCCACCGACATCTTGAAGCCGCCCGGCGTCATCATGCGCCTGAACGGCGCTCGGGCTGCGATTTCTTCGATTGCCGCCAGCAGCTCGACATCACGCTTTTGTGCGAATCCCCGAAACACAACAGCGCCGGGCCCCAGCGCCTCCGTTCCGCCATCTGCGTCGAACAGGCTCAGTCTCATCGGCCAGATATAGGGCATCCTCTGGCGGAACATCAGGAGTAGCGTGATGAAGAACTGGATCACTGCCGCCGCTGTGATCGTCGCCGGCATGGCGACCGCGGGCGGCCCCGCCGCCGCGCAATCCGGAGAGGCCTCGAAGGGCCAGCGCGTCTTCAACACCCAGTGCAAGGCCTGTCATACGGTCGAGAAGGACGGCACGAGCCACACCGGCCCCAATCTGCACGGCCTGTACGGCCGCAAGGCCGGAACGGGCGGCGGCTACGAGTCGTCCGACGCGATGAAGAATTCGGGCATCGTCTGGGACGATACGACCATCGCCGAATACAGCCGCGATCCCAAGGGCAAGGTGCCGGGCACCAAGATGCTCTACAACGGCGTCAAGAACGCCGGCCAGCTCGCCGACCTCGTCGCCTACCTCAAGGAAGCGACCAAGTAGGCTGGCTCATGCCGTGAAACTGTCGCGCGCCCGCACGTAGGCGATCGAGCCCAGCACGAGGCCGGCGGCGAGCATGCCGAACACCCAGCGATAGGCCGTGTCGCCGGCGCCGAAGGCCTCTACGATGTAACCGGCGAGGGCCGGCAGCACCGCGAGGCCGAGGCACAGCGCCATGTTGACGGTGGTGACGC
>JAKFVZ010000402.1 GCA_021732965.1 Reyranella sp. | reverse complement strand
CAGAAGGCCAACGTAGGCGGCCACAAGGTCTACCTGCGGACCGGCGAGTACGAGGACGGCCGCGTCGGCGAGATATTCGTCGACATGCACAAGGAAGGCGCGGCGTTCCGCAGCCTGATGAACAACTTCGCCATCGCGATTTCGATCGGCCTGCAGTACGGGGTGCCGCTCGAGGAGTTCGTGGAGGCCTACACATTCACGCGCTTCGAGCCGTCGGGAATGGTCGAAGGCAACGACGCGATCAAGATGTCGACCTCGGTGCTCGACTATATCTTCCGCGAACTCGCGATTTCCTACCTCGGGCGCAATGACCTCGCGCATGTCGAGCAGTCGGACCTTCGTCCGGACGGCGTCGGCCGCGGCGAAGTCCAGGGCGAGCTGCCCATGCCCGGCACCGATGCCGCGCATGCCGCGGCGGCGGCCGTGAGCCGTATCGCCAGCGTCGGCTATATGCGCAGCAATCTCTACGTGTTGAACGGCAGGACTGCCGGCAATGCCGCGATCGCCAACGAAGCGATCGCAGGCGCCGCCCTGCCCCATGGACTGACGGACGGACCAGCCGTCGCTTCGGCGCACATCGCCAAGGCGGCCGCCGTCGGCGTCGCGGTCGGAGAAGCTTCCTCCTCCTCCCTGGGACTAGCCCTCGTGGCGAGGCTCAAGGGATTCGAAGGGGATGCCTGTCCGGAATGCGGCAACTTCACCATGGTCCGCAACGGGACGTGCCTCAAATGCACGACCTGCGGCGGCACCACTGGCTGCAGTTGAGCATGCGTGGCGTAGCGTACCAGCGTACCCCGGGGGCCTCACGGTTGGGGACCTCATAGCTAACCATAGGAGACAGTTATGGCTGCTAAGAAAAAGGCTGCGAAGAAGAAGGCTGCTAAGAAGAAGAAGCAGTAGTCAGCAAAGGGCGTAGGTCAAAGTTTCACTTTGGCCCCTCTAACCAACGCCTTTCGGCTTCCGTGTGGGCGCCCCCTTCTGGGGGCCCCACCGGAGGCCACATTATAGAAGACGAGCATTAAGCCGATCCGACGCCTTCGTTCGCGGAGGCGGAAAGGCGAAACTACCAAAGCGTCCGGCGACCTCAGGTCTGCCGGACTTTTTTCTTTCTGGCTTGAAGCGGTCCGGTTTCCGCACTACATGGCGGATCATGAATACTGACCGGTCAGTCAATATCACCCCTGCCGCTCCAGGCCGGGTTCGGCGGCCGGAAGACCGCGCCGCCGAGATCGCCCGCGCAGCACTGGATCTGTTCGTAACCCGCGGCTTCGCGGCGACCAAGCTCGAAGACGTTGCCAAGGCCGCCTCGGTCAGCAAGGGCCTCCCCTACCTCTACTTCAAGAACAAGGAAGAGCTCTTCAAGGCGGTCATCACCGAAGCCGTCGCCGGTCCCCTGGCTGTGGCGACCGAGATGATCGACCAGTTCGAGGGCACGAGCGAGGAACTGCTGCGCCAGCTGGTCGCCGGCTTCCGCGCCTTCGAGGAAAGCCCGGCCGGCGGCGTCGTGAAGCTGATCCTGGCGGAGGCCGGCAACTTCCCCGACGTGGCGCGCTTCTACTGCACGAGCTTCGACGTACGCGGCCGCGATCTCTTCGCCCGCACGCTTCGCCGTGGCGTGGACAGCGGCGAGTTCCGTCCCCTCGCCGACCTCGAGGCCACGGCCGTCATCGTCGTGCAGCCGCTCGCCATGTTCTCCGTATGGAAGCGTTCGCTGGCGCCATTCGACCCCGGCAAGGTCGACAGCGACCAGTACTACGCCGCCTACTTGGATTTCGTTATCAAAGGACTACGGTCATGAAGACCAAGGGCAAGATACTCGTCGCCGTCGTTGCGGTGCTGGCGCTGGGGGGCGGCGCGTTCGCCTGGAAGAGCGGTAAGCTATCGCCCGCCCGTAATGGCGCCACCGTCGCGAAGGCGCCGGAACGCGCCCTCGAGTTGATCCCCGCCGAAGTCCATACGATCAAGCCGCGCGGCCTGCTCGACGTCGTCCGCTTCACCGGGACCACCCAGCCGATCGACCAGACGGTCGTGAAGGGCCGCGTCGCCGGCCGACTCGCCGAAGTGCTCGTCCGCGAGGGCGACCGCGTCACGGAAGGCCAGGTCCTGGCCCGCTTCGAAACCACCGAGTTGCAAGCCAAGCTGAACGAGCGGCAATCGGCTCTCGAAGCCGCCCGCGCCGACGCGCGCTGGACCGCCCGCGACCGATCCGACAAGGAGACGCTGGCCACCCGCAACATCGTCTCGCAGTCCGCCGCCGACCAGGCGCGCGCGACGGCGGAGAACCGCGCCTCCATGGTCGCGGTCGCCGAGGCCCAACTCGAGGTGGCTCGCAAGAACCTGGCCGATGCCGAGGTGAAGGCGCCATTCGACGGCGTGGTCGGCGAGCGACTTGCCAACCAGGGCGAATCGCTGCCGATCGACGGCCGGATCCTGGCGCTGCTCTACACCAGTCATGTCGAGATCGCCGCGCAGATGCCGGCGGCCGACGTGATCCGCATGAAGGTCGGCCAGATCGCCAACGTGACGCTCGAAGGCTTCGGCGACCGCGTCTTCAACGGCAAGATCACCCGGATCAGCCCGACCACGCAGGCCGGCTCGCGGTCGATCCCGGTCTATGTCGAGATCACCGACCGCCACGAGGCGCTGCGCGGCGGCCTGTTCGGTACCGGCAGCGTCACCGTGCAGGAGAAGGGCCATGCGCTGGCGGTGCCTGCATCGGCAATGCGCAAGGACGACCAGGGAGACTATGTCCTGGCGGTCGAGAACGGCACCCTGGTTCGCAAGCCGGTCGGTGCTGTCCGCACATGGTCGCGAGGCGAGCTGGTCGAAGTGAAGGGCCTGGAATCGGGCATGACGGTGGTGTCGGCCCCCCTGCCCGGCTTGCAGGCCGGCCAGCCGGTCAAGATCGTCGAGACCCGCTAGGACGCCGACCATGAAGCTCACCCAGATCGCGGTCGACAATCCGGTCTTCGCCACCATGATGATGGTGGCGTTGCTGGTGATGGGCCTGTTCTCGTACCGCCAGCTCGGCATCGACCAGTTCCCCAACGTCGATTTCCCCATCGTAGTCGTAACCACCGACTATCCCGGTGCGTCTCCCGAGACGGTA
>JAKFVZ010000400.1 GCA_021732965.1 Reyranella sp. | reverse complement strand
GGCCAAGGCTCCCCGACATCCCCCAAATGGCATGCGAGACGGCCGATTTCCAGCCGTATGGCCCGCCCGGCCGAGAAGCGCACGAGCACTGAATGGTCGTTTTCCAGCACCACGGCCAGCACTTCGAGCATCCGGTCGGGCTCGCCGGTCGGGATGTCATGGTGCCGCACCGCCGTCACCTCGTTGAAAACAAGGGCGGAATGGGTGCGGGAATGGCCGATCCCCTGCTCCGGGTCGGCTTCCCAGCGGAACCGGTTCAGCAGCAGGACGAAGCGCTTCTCGTCCTTGAGGTAGGCGCAGTCGCGGACCGCCACCAGCGCGTCCTGGACGGCGGCCGACAGGATGGCCAGGTCGTCGGCGTCCAGCGCACTCAGCTTCAGTTTGGCCGTCATCTGCTCTAGCCCTTCAGCCGCTCGATATCCGCGCCGCAGCCGCCGAGCTTCTCCTCCAGCCGCTCGAAGCCGCGGTCGAGGTGGTAGACGCGGTGGAGCATCGTGTCGCCCTCGGCCGACAGGCCGGCGATGGCCAGCGATACCGAGGCGCGCAGGTCGGTCGCCATGACCTCGGCGCCGCGCAGCTTCGGCACGCCGCGCACCAGCGCCGACTGGTGATGGATGGTGACGTTGGCGCCCATGCGGGCCAGTTCCGGCACATGCATGAAGCGGCTCTCGAAGATCGTCTCGGTGATCATCGACGCGCCCTCGGCGCGGGTCATCAGCGCCATCATCTGCGCCTGGAGATCGGTCGGAAATCCGGGGAACGGCTCGGTCATCACGTCGACGCCGTGCAGCGCGCCGTTGGTCCGGTGCACGCGCATGCCGTTCTCGGTGTCCTCCAGCGTGACGCCGGCGGCGCGCAGGCTGGCGGCCACGGTGTCGATCAGGTCGACCTTGCCGCCGATCAGCTCGACATCGCCCGCCGTCATGGCGACGGCCATGGCATAGGTGCCGGTCTCGATGCGATCGGGAATGACGGCATGCTCGATGGCGTTGAACGAGGTCACACCCTCGATGGTGAGCGTCTCGGTGCCGATGCCGCCGATCGGCACGCCCATCGCCGACAGGCACTCGGCCAGGTTGGTGATCTCGGGCTCGCGCGCGGCGTTGTCGAGCACGGTCGTGCCCTTGGCCAGCGCGGCGGCAATCATCAGGTCCTCGGTCGCGCCCACGGACACCTTCGGGAAGGTGTAGCGGCCGCCGCGCAGGCCCTTCGGCGCGCGGGCCACCATGTAGCCGCCGTCGATGTCGATCTCCGCGCCCATCGCCTTCAAACCCGCGATGTGCAGGTCGACGGGACGCGCGCCGATGGCGCAGCCGCCCGGCAGCGAGACCCTGGCCTGGCCCTCGCGCGCCAGCAGCACGCCCAGCACCAGCATCGAGGCGCGCATCTTGCGCACGATGTCGTAGGGCGCGGTGGTCGAGGTGATGTTCGCCGCCTTCAGCACCAGCGTCGTGCCGTGGCTGTGGCCGTTCTCGCCGGCCGCCGCCGAGACTTCCACGCCATGCTGCTGCAGCAGCTGGATCATGGTCGTGATGTCGGCCAGGCGCGGCACGTTGTGCAGCGTCAGCGGCTTGTCGGTCAGCAGCGACGCCACCATCAGCGGCAGGGCCGCATTCTTGGCGCCGGAGATGCGGATCTGGCCCTTGAGCTGGTGGCCGCCCCTGATGCGAATCTTGTCCATGGTCGCCTCCGCTCAGATTTTCGGCAGGGTGACGCCGCGCTGGCCCTGATACTTCCCGGCCTTGTCGCGGTAGGAAACCTCGCAGGGCTCGTTGCCCTGGAGGAAGAGGAACTGGCACGCGCCCTCGTTGGCGTAGATCTTCGCGGGCAGCGGCGTGGTGTTGGAGAATTCCAGGGTCACGTGACCCTCCCACTCCGGCTCGAGCGGCGTCACGTTCACGATGATCCCGCAGCGCGCATAGGTCGACTTGCCGACGCAGATCACCAGCACGTCACGCGGAATGCGAAAATATTCGACCGTCCGCGCCAGCGCGAACGAATTGGGCGGGATGATGCAGACATCGGTATTGCGGTCGACGAAGCTCTGCTGGTCGAAGTTCTTGGGGTCGACCACCGAGGAATTCACGTTGGTGAAGATCTTGAAGTCGTTCCCGACACGGGCGTCGTAGCCATAGGACGACAGGCCGTAGGAAATGACGCCCTCGCGCTTCTGGGCGTCGACGAAGGGCTCGATCATGCCCTTCTCCTGCGCCATGCGGCGAATCCAGCGGTCGGAAAGAATGCTCATCGGGCGCTTCTAAAGGAGGGAGGGGGCCGGCTCAACCGCCGGTGTTTTCGGTCGTCCGGCCGGTATCCACCGGCTTCGGGACATCCCCCTTGGCGCGCGCCTGCGCCTTGCGCCTCTTCAGGTTTTCCCGCAGAGCAGCAGCAAGCCGTTCGGCGCGTTCGTCCTTGGCCGGAAGGGGCTTCGAGGGGGCCGTCATGGCCGGGAGGATACACCATTGATCGAGGCCCTGCGCACGCCAGATGAGCGGTTTGCCGATCTTCCGGATTGGCCCTTCGAGCCCAACTATCTGGCGCGGCCGGGTGCGCTCCGCCTGCATTATGTCGACGAAGGTCCCCGTAATTCGGGCAAAACCTTCCTCTGCCTGCACGGCCAGCCCACCTGGAGCTATCTGTACAGGCGGATGATCCCGCTTTTCACGGCGGCCGGGCACCGGGTCGTCGCCCCGGATTTCCCGGGTTTCGGGCGCTCCGACAAGCCGAAGGACGAAGCGCGCTACACCTTCGAGTTCCATCGCGACACGATGCTCGGCGCGATCGAAGCGCTCGACCTTCGCAACATCGTGCTGGTCGTGCAGGACTGGGGCGGCCTGATCGGGCTGACGCTGCCGATGGCGGCGCCCGAGCGCTACACGGGGCTGCTGGTCATGAACACCGATCTCGGTACGGGCGACCGCCCCCTCGGCCCGGGCTTCCTTGCCTGGCGCGATTATTCGAACCGCAACCCCGACCTCGAGATTCCCGCCCTGATGAAGCGCGCCTGTCCGCATCTCTCAGATGCCGAAGCGGCCGCCTATGGCGCGCACCATCCCGATGCCTCGTACAAGGCGGGAGTCCGGCGCTTCCCCAATCTCGTGCCCGACAG
>JAKFVZ010000405.1 GCA_021732965.1 Reyranella sp. | reverse complement strand
AGCACCTTTTGGGGCGCGATGTTCTGGAGCGACTCCGTCCAGCAGCCGGTGGTCAACGTCCGGACACCCGTGCGTCGCATCGACAATGCCTTCATCGGTGGCCTGATCGCCACGGTGGCGGTGGGCGATCTCTCCTATCTCATCGATCCGAAGAACGGCGGCGACGGCGGCTTCTTCATCCTCGTCGGGCGGGACAAGGTGCTGGCGGCGCGGCGCCTCATCGATCCGCGCGGCCTGGGTCTTTCCGAGGATCACCCGCTGCCGACGATCAAGGAGGTCGGCGACCCGGTCCTCGCCAAGATCTGGGACCCGCCGGTGCGCTCGCCGCAGATCGACCGGGCCCTGGGATCGCTCGGGCATGTCGTGGAGTCCGGCGGGCGGCGCTGGGTGTTCGTTTATCGCGAGCTGAAGCGCTTCGGGCCCGACCCCTGGTTGATCGGCCAGTATTACCCGATCGAGGATGCGACCGGCGATCTCGACCGGTTGACCAACGGCGCCATCGTGGGCGCCATCACGCTGGCCGTCGCGGCGCTGCTGGCGCTGCTGATGGGGCTGAGCATGGCGCGCTCGATCCGCACGCTGACCTCGGCCGCCGAATCGATCGAGCATCTCAAGTTCGACCAGCCGTTCCATCGCCGGTCGCGGCTACGCGAGATCGACGATGCCGGCCACAGTCTCGACAAGGCGCGCGGCGCGCTGAAATGGTTCGGCGCCTACGTCCCGCATCGCCTGGTCTTCCGGTTGATGGAGCTCGGCGAGGACGCGGTGGCGTCGCGACGCCGCACCGTCACGGTGATGTTCACCGACATCGTGGGCTTCACGCCGCAGGCCGAGGATCTGCCGGAGCAGGAAACGGCCGACATGCTCAACCATCATTTCGCGCTGCTGGGCGCCTGCATCGAGAACGACCAGGGTGTGATCGACAAGTATATCGGCGACTGCGTCATGGCCGTGTGGGGCGGCCTTTCCAAGATGGACGACCATGCAGATCGCGCGGTGCATGCCGCGCTGGAGATGGGCCGTGTCCTGCAGGAGGACAACCGCCAACGCGCCGCGTCGGGCAAGGCTCCGGTGCGGTTGCGCATCGGTATTCACTCCGGGCCGGTGGTCGTCGGCAACATCGGCGCACCGGGACGGGTCAACTACACCGTGGTCGGCGACACGGTGAACGTCGCGCAGCGCTTCGAACAGCTCGGCAAGGAGTTCATGCGCGACGACGAGGACGTGATCGTGCTGGCGAGCGGCGATACGATCGCGGCGATGAAGCACCCGGAAGTACTGGGCGAACTGCCGACTCCGGAATTGCGGCACGTGAAGGGCAGGGACGAGCCGGAGCAGGTCCATCGCCTGATGTGAACCGAGCCGTGCGCTGGACGGGATATGGTCTTCGCCGGTACTGTGCCGCCGTCCTTTTCGTCGGCATTTTCAGGGAACGAGCAGCACATGGAACGACGCAAACTTCTTGCATTGTCGACGGCCGTGCTGGCCCTGGCTCCCTTCGCCGTACGGGCGCAGGAGTCGAACAAGCCGTTCACCACCGAGCAGCTCGACCAGATGCTGGCGCCGATCGCGTTGTACCCGGACGCGCTGCTCGCCCAGGTGCTGATGGGCGCGACCTATCCGCTGGAGATCGTCGAAGCCGCGCGCTGGTCGCAGGCCAATCCCAATCTCAAGGGTGATGCCGCCGTCGCCGCGGTGAAGGACAAGAGCTGGGACGTCAGCGTGAAGTCGCTGACTGCCTTCCCGCAGACGCTGCAGATGATGAGCAACCAACTCGACTGGACCCAGAAAGTCGGCGACGCGATGATCGGCCAGCAGAAGGACGTCGCGGCCTCGGTGCAGCGGCTGCGCGCCAAGGCCGAGGCGGCGGGCAACCTGAAGTCGACGCCGCAGCAGAAGGTGACGACGCAGTCGAGCGGCGGCGCCAACGCGATCGTCATCGAGCCGGCCAATCCGGAAGTGATGTACGTCCCGTACTACAATCCGGCCTGGGCTTACGGCCCCTGGCCCTATCCGGCCTATCCGCCGCCCTATTATCCGCCGCCACCCAACTACGGCGCGGCGCTCATGACCGGCATGATGTTCGGTCTGGGCGTTGCCGCAGGTGCTGCGATGTTCGGCGGCTGGCACTGGGGCTACAGCGGCGGCGGCTGGGGCAACAGCTACACGACCGTGAACGTCAACCGGGCGACCAGCATCAGCGCCAACAACTTCAACGGCGACCGCTATCGCAACGGGCAATGGAACCACGATCCGGCCCATCGCGACGGCGTGCCCTATCGCACGCCCGCCGAGCGGCAGGAGTACCGCCAGAACCGACCCGATTCGCAGCAGCGCGAGCAGTTTCGCGGCCAGCTCGACGGACGCGGCAACTACACGCAGCGTCCCGGCGAGAATCGGCCAGCCGAGAATCGTCCCGCTGAGAACCGGCCGGCGGAGAACCGCAACCTGGAGAATCGTTCCGCCGGCGAGCGCGGCGCGTTCGGCGACATCAACCGCGGCGGCAGCGGAGCCAACCGCGACTTCGAGCGCGGCAGCCAGTCCTGGGGCAACCGGAGCTGGAGTGGTGGCGGCGGTGAACATTTCGGCGGCGGTGGCGGCAGGTTCGGGGGAGGACGGCGATGAGCGGCACGATGTTCCGGCGCGGCCTCCTGGCCCTGATCGTGTTCGCCGGTTTGGCCGGCGGCGCAATCGCCCAGCAGGCGGCGAAAGTGCAGGGCTTCCCAACCGCCGAGGCGGCCGCCAATGCCTTCACCGACGCCGTACGCAAGATGGATACAAAGAGTCTGGGCGCTTTGCTCGGGCCCGAGTGGCGTGAGTTCGTCCCGGCGACCTCGGAGCAGGTCCAGGCACGCCGCACCGCCTACCTCGCCGCCTGGGACGAGGCTCACGAGGTCAAGGTCTCGGGAGACAAGGCGACGATCGTGGCCGGCAAGGCCGGCTGGACGCTGCCCATTCCGATCGTGAAGGACGGCGCGGAGTGGCGCTTCGATGCCGTCGCGGGCTGGCGCTAAATGCGCCTGCGCCAGATCGGCCATGACGAAGCTGCTGTCGTCCAGACGATGCTTGCGATCGTCGATGCCCAGCGCGACTACGCGGCGTTGGATCC
>JAKFVZ010000045.1 GCA_021732965.1 Reyranella sp. | reverse complement strand
CCCGGTCCGACACGAGCAACGCCGTGCGCTTGGCCAGGGGCACCGTCCGATTCACGGGACGATCGGGATCGAAGGCCCGGCTGACCGAAAGCTCGAACGCGGCCTCGTAGAGGTCCGAGAGATGGGGAAAATGCTGGAAGAGGACAGGTCCCGGAACACCCGCAATGGAGGCAATGACTCCCGAACTCGGCTCCACATCGCCGGCCTGGATGAGATCCAGGGTGGTCTGGATCAGTGACTGCCGGATCCGCTGCCCTCGTAAGATGCGGCTATCCTGCGAGCGCGAGACATCAACGGGAAATCCGACAATCTTCATGGAAACCGACTGGGGAAAGTTATCCTGTCAAAAATCTACCATCCTCCCGATTTTGCGTAACTTGCAAAAATGCATATCTAAAATAGACGAACCCCTTATTTATCTGCATTTACAAACTCTCAGATAGGCATTTTTGTCGATCTGAGATTGCATTTCTGCCGCAATATATGAAACTTATCTGCCGGGCCGCCAGCCTGCAGATTCATGAACGATGGATTGAACGCGCCGAAAAATACGAAAGGCCGGTCGCTTGGGGAACGACCGGCCTTCCTTATGATCCCGCCTGGGTGTGGGGTATCGTAGCCTTGGGGTGTGTGGGAAGGGGCTTCGATGAGCGGCTTGGGAGGCCGCCGGCGGGCTTTCTGGATTCTCTGGTTGGAGCGCTGGGTCGAAGCGCTGCCTCTTGATCGTTCTTCAAAAACCTTCAGCGATGCAATTTGAGACCAAACCGGCCTCACAAAGAGACTGTAACAGCCGTCCCGAAAGGCAGTTAGGTGCAAAATTGCATATCTGCTTCCGGACGGCTCCGATAAAGTTCAATAATTCCTACACGAGAACTCCGCAAGATAGTCGAAAAAGGGTACGCAGGGATCACGCGCATTCAGCGAAAACTCCGATTTCGCTATATTTTTCAAGGCGTAGCGATCGCCTGAACCAACGGGCTCAACCCTTTTCACTGCAATTATCCCGGCTTTGCGATCCGGTCGAGAACCGGCCGCAGGTGATCCAGGAAGCGGTCGGGATCCTCGCTCATCGGGAAATGGCCGAGGCCGGGCATGATGATGCATGTCGCGCCCGGCACCATGGCGGCGACCTCCTGGGTCTCGGCCGGCGAGCAGGAATAGTCATACTCCCCGGTGAGCAGGAAGAGCGGACAGCGCCGGGCATCGATCGCGGCAATACGCTCGCGAAGGTCCCCGTCGACCTTGTAGAAATGCAGGTCGCCTTTGAAGACCCCCGGACCGCCCTGCATGTAGTGCCAGAGCGTTTCCCAGCGGTGGGCAGCCGGGGCGTCCGGCCCGACGAGGCCGGAAACGATCCCGGCGCAGACCTCCCCTCCATGGACATCCGCGTGATGCAGCCATTGCGTGTCGTAGTAGGGCGCGACATGGGCGGACGCCTGCAACCCGACCAGGGCGCGAAAGCGGTCGGCATGCAGGGCGGCGAGGTTGAGGACCAGGCGACCGCCGATCGAGCAACCCATGACCACCGGTCGCTCCAACGACAGGGCATCGGCGAAGGCGATGACGAACGCGGTGTAGAAATCCCGGGTCAGAAGATACTCATCGCGCTCGAACCCGTGCGGCGGCGACGACTTGCCGTGCCGGGGCATGTCGAAGGCAATGACGCGGAAGTGCTTCGTCACCTCGGCGTCGTTCAGGACACCGCGATACTGCCGGCCGTCGGAACCGGCGGTGTGCAGGCAGATCAGCGGGATCCCCTCGCCCGCTTCCTCGAAATAGACGCGGTAGCGCCGGCCTTCGAAATCGAGCGAGAGATAGCGACCGACGATTGGCTCGAGGGCGGCGGTCATTGCGCGGCTCCCCTGGACGGGGCCAACGCCCGCGGCGCCTCGAGGACCCCCTTCAGATAGAGCAGGTTCGCCATCAGGGGCTGGAGGTCGCCCTCGAACTTCATCAGGCCGCGACGCACCAGCGCCAGCAGATCATGCTCGCCCGGCGCCGGACGCGCTTGCCAGAAGCGCTGCCAGTCCGATTCGTCGGCGCGCAGGGCGAAGCGCCAGGACGGCATGACGAACGGCCCTTCCTCGACTTTCTCGATCCGCCCGCGAAGCACATGGATCAGCCAGGACCGGGGACGGGCCTCGACCAGGAACGCGCCCGTCAGATGGCGACCTCGTCGCACCAACGCTTCGTCGTCGTTCACCAGGCCCGCAAGTTTCTCGAGCATGTTTCCTCCCCGTCTTCCCCGGCCCATGGGCCTGCCGGGTTGCGTGTTTCGGCCTCAATTCCATGCTAGACGATCCACCATTCCGCAATACCCGCCGCGCCATCCGGGAGCTTGTCCGTGCCTTTCGTTCGTTCCGTCCGCGCCCTCCTGCCCCTCGCCGGGGCCGCCCTGTTGCTGGCCGCCGCGGCCCAGCCGGCCACCGCCGGCATGGAAGAGGCGGTCAAGGCCCTGCAGGCCGGCGATCCCGTGGCAGCCGAGAAGGAACTGCAGGTCCTCGCAAAGGAGCGCGACCCGCGCGCGCAGTTCCTGCTGGGCCTCTACATCTACGGCAACGCCGAATCCAAGCTGTTCGACATCAGCAAGGCGACGCCTCTCCTGCTGGATGCGTCGGAGCGTGGCTATCTTCCCGCGATGATCCCGCTGGCCGGCGCCTATGCCGAGGGCAAGGGTGTGCCGAAGAGCCTCTTCGAGGCCTACAAGTGGTGCGCGATCGCCGACCGCTGGAACGTGCCCAACGCCAACCTGGCACTCGAGCAGGCGGCGCGCGAACTGCCGGCCGACGAAATCGAGAAGGCAAAGGCCGCAGCGCTCGCCTACCAGTTCAAGACGAAATGATCGCGGCGCGGCTGGCGCTCGTCGCGGCACTCATTGCCGCGGGCGCTTCCGTGCAAGCACAGCAATCCACCGATGCCTCGGACGTAGCCGCGCCGCTGCGTCCCGCCGTCTCGGCGTACCGGCAGGGCGATACGGCAACCGCGGAGCGGACGCTTCGCTCGCTCGCGTCGTCGAATGCCGATGCCGCCGCCTGGCTGGGGGCGATCCTGATCGATCGCGGTGCCAAGGCCGAAGGGCTGAACCTGATCCAGCGCGCCGCCGATGCGGGATCTGC
>JAKFVZ010000487.1 GCA_021732965.1 Reyranella sp. | reverse complement strand
GGGGGCGAGGCCGCCGATCGTGCCATTGTAGTCGTCGACCTTGTAGAGCATCAGCGAGAGGTCGGCGCCGGCCACCTGGCGCATGCGCACCACGACGTTCGAGTCGTCGGCGTGGTTTGCCGTCTCCGCGACGGCGACCGCCTGTGCGAGGCGCACCTAGTTGCCGCTGTCGGAATATAAATCGGCGAAGCCGAAGGAGGCACTCATGCCCGCCTGCGCCGCTACGGCAGTGCTGCCGTTGAAGGTGACCGATACGCCGGCGCCGTCCGAGACGACGGCCTGCGTGAGCGTGCCCTGGGTCTGGCCGTCGAACAGGGCCAGAAGGGCGGAGTCGAAGTCGGTACTGCTCTGCAGCGATTGCTGCGCAAGCAGGCTGGTCCAGGCATAGGTCCCACGGGCGGCGCTGCTGGCGTCGGTCGCGCTGCCTCCAGTGTCCACGGTGACCGTCGCGGCGGCTGTTGCGGTGGTCTGCAGCAGCAGCGTCTGCGCCGTACCGCTGGTCCAGCCGCCGGCGCCGTTAGACTCGATCACGTCCGGCACCAGAGTGCTGACGCCCGGAACGTCGGCGCTGTAGAACATCTGAGAATGCGCGATGGTGCTGATCGCCCGTGCCAGGAACAGCCCGTCCGGCGACCCGAGACCCGTCGTCAGATCGAAGCCCACGCCCGCCTCGTAGCCATAGCCGGTCGGATTCATGCCGCCATAATCGGGGCCGCGGTAGCTGAAGCTCGATGTGTTGTTGCCGACCTGCACGTCCTTGAAGGAGGCGGGGGCTATCACCGCCGCCATGTAGAGCAGATCGGTCATGTAGCCTAGGTTGTTGGCCAGTCCCTGGTCGTGAAGCACGTAGTTGATCTGCGTGATCAGGCCCGCCCACAACGGCGCGGCGGCGCTGGTCCCGCCTACGCCCGTGCCGCCTTGCATGTCGGCATTCGGCACGTAGTAGAACAGATTGCCGCCGGCATTCGCAGCGACGTCGGGCAGGGCGCGTCCGGTGAGGTTGAGGTTGCTGTAGGGGGACGAACTCAATCCGAAGGCCACCTGGTAGTCGGGTGTACCTTGCGATTGATCGACACCGCCGGCTCCGGAATTGTTGACGGTGTAGGAATGGCCGCCCGACCCGTTACCGCCTTCGAAGGTGTTGCCGGCCACCGTCTCGTATTCGTTCCACACCGTCTCGATGAACCAAGCGGTCGCCGGCGCCGTTCCCGGCATGTGGCGGAGGCCGCCGGCCACGAGCATCCAGATCGTGGCGGGATCGAGCGCCATCGCCAGCGAGTAGACGGCGGAGAAGTTGGTGTTGGTGCCGTTCAGCGTCGGATCCTGCGAGGCCTGGTCGAAAGTCGAAAGCGAGGTGCCGCCGACCAGGATGTTGTAGGGGCTGGTGACGCTGTTCACGACGTTCGTCAGGCCATTGCTGATCTTGCCCCCCGAACCGCCGTCGCCGTTGGCGACCAGCATCGTCTGGTTCATCAGCGCGGCATCGACGAAGAGCTGCATGTAAGCTTGGTAGAAAGGAGACAAGGGCGACAGTGCCTCGATGTCGGTAATCGAGCTGGAGACGACCGGCGCCGGTCCGACCGTCTCGGTCTCGGCATAGTTGGAGGCGGCGGCCCAGATCGCGGCCTGGAAGGCCGTGAACACGGTCGATTGGGAGTTGGCGGCGGCACCGCTCCCGAGGCCCGACCCGTTGTAGAGGGCGAGATTGCTGTTGGGGTTGATCCCCGCAGTGACGCCGACGTCGAGGGAGCGTTCGCCCGAAGCCTCGACCTGGCCATCGGCGCCCTGTACGAAGACGCCGCCGGTGCCCTGCGTGCCGATCGTGTCCAGATACTGCGTCAGCAGGGTCTCAAACGTGGCGCCGCCCGGGTCGGTGCTGGAGACATAGCTTCCCGTTGCCGGTTCGATCAGCCCGATCATCCCTGTCTGGTATGAAGAGCCGTCGAGCGGGAAGTTGTAGGACTTGGCGATCTCCTCCGGTGAGCCGAGCAGGGCGTTCGCCGAATTTCCGGCACTCTGCGGACCAACGAGGAGTGTCTCCGTGGTGCTGCCCGCCATGTCGATGGCACCGGGCATCGCGCCCTGGTCGACCCACAGTCCCGCGATCGTGAGTTCACTGGCAAGCGAGAGCCCGGCTTCCCAGTACCACAGTGGACGCCCCGCGGCGGTCGTGGGCGAGTACATCAGCGTGCTGTCGGGCCCGAACAGGGACTGCCAGTCGGCCTGGGTGTTGATCTCGACCCAGATCGTGCGCGACTCCGCGGTGCTGACATAGTTGCTGTTGCTGGCGTCGAGCACCGTGAGGCCGAGCGTATTCGTGAGGAAATCCTGCGCGGCATCGTAGGTCGCAACGTCCGCGCCGTAGGTCGTCCACAACGAGTTGGTGGCGTTCAGGCTGGCGATCGCCGACTGACGGCTACCCCAGTCCCCGGCCAGCAGCGCGGTCGGATCGTTGGCGCGCTCCAGGACGAGTGCCACGTTGATGCCGGCGGGGGCGCCGTTCGGAAAGGCGCCCGTATCGGAAATGCCGAAGGCTTCGGCGGCGGTGAGGTTCTGGTTCGTGATGCCGTAGCCGGTGAAGTCCAGGAAGGTCGAGTTGGCAATCGGGTTGTACGTCGTCATGGCGGCGCTTTCGCGAGAGAACTTGCTGATGCGGATTCTGCCAGTCCTGTGCGTGTCGTGCCAAGTGGCGCGATGCGCGCCGGTTAGGCGACGAGCAGTCCGCTGCCGGCGGTGCTGGTGAAGTCGAGCTGGACGACGAGGTCGTTGAAGTCGCGGTCGCCGCCGCCGTGCAGGTCCTCCCAGCCCCAGGTGTTGGCGCCATAGTTCCAGAGGTGCGCGATGTGTTCGCCGTTCACCACTTCGTTGGCCTGGCTGAAGGCCCAGAAGGTATCGCCGTTGGTGACGTTGGTGAGCTGCATCGCGATCAGGTCGCCGGCATCGACGCCGGTGATCTCGACTTGGTCGTAGTTGCCGTTGCCGGGGCCGGCGATCACGGTGCCGCCGCCCTGGACGGCATAGGCGCGGCCCGCAGCCGCGGCGGCGTAGCCGGCTTGATCGGGGGCGAGGCCGCCGATCGTGCCATTGTAGTCGTCGACCTTGTAGAGCATCAGCGAGAGGTCGGCG
>JAKFVZ010000119.1 GCA_021732965.1 Reyranella sp. | reverse complement strand
GGCTGCATCGCCGGCAAGGAACAGCCTTCCGTAGCGCATCGGCAGTAAGACGAAGCTGTGCAGCGCCGTGATGCTTTTCTCCAGCGCAGGCCCGGTCGTGATGTGCGGGGCCACGTCGGGGCCGAAGCGGTTCTTCAGCTCTTCCCAGATCCGGCCGTCGGGCCATTCCTCGATCTTCTCGTCGAGGCTGCACTGGATGTAGTAGCGGCTGCGCGTGCGCGAGCGCATCGACGCCAGCGCGAAGCCGCGGCCGTGGCTGGCATAGATCAACTCGTCGGAACAGGGCGGCACGTCGGCCAGGATGCCCAGCCAGCCGAACGGATAGGCGCGCTCGAAGGAGCGGCCGGCGGCCGCCGGGATCGATGCGCGGCTGGCGCCATGGAAGCCATCGCAGCCAGCGATGAAATCGCAGGCGAGTTCATGCTCCACGCCATCCACGCGATACCGCAGACGCGGTCGATCGCCCTCGAGATCGTGCAGTTCGACGTCGGCCGCTTCCCAGACGATCGGCCCGTCGCCGGCGAGGCGCGCGGCGATGAGGTCGCGCGTCACCTCGCTCTGCCCGTACACCGTGACGGCCTTGCCGGTGAGACCCGCGAGATCGATGCGAAAGCGGCGGCCATCGACGGCCAGTTCGACGCCCCCGTGCACCAGTCCCTCGCGATGCAGCCGCTCGGCGACACCCGCCTGCTCCAGCAGGCCCACCGTGCCCTGTTCGAGCACACCCGCGCGCACACGGGCCTCGACATAGGCGCGGGAACGGGCCTCGAGGATGACGCTTTCGATGCCGCAGGTTTTCAGCAGCCGCGCGAGCAGGAGACCGGCCGGCCCCGCGCCAACAATGCCGACCTGCGTCCGTTGCTGGCGCGCCATTCCCACCCGCTCCCTGTTTGTTCGATGCTAGGCCGGGACCGGGTTACCGCTCAAGGCTGGCCTGACGGGCCGAGCCGATGGCTGCGTCCTTTCGGTCGGCGGGGATTATTCAAAAAAACGGCGATTTCTGCCTTAGTTCTGCATCATACTGGCGTCAGGATGAGGGTCGCTCAAGACCCCGGCAGGACAAACGGTGAGGCTGGCGATGAAGAGACGAGTTCTGACGCAGGCGCTGTTGATGGGACTGGTCGCGAGGCCTGTCTTTGCCGCCAATCCGTTGCCTGCGTTCCAGGAGACGCCGGGCCTGCTCGACAAGGTGAAATCGGGCGCCCTGCCGCCGATCGACAAGCGCCTGCCGCAGAAGCCCCGGGTCATCGAGAGCTTCTCCGGCGCCGACGGTCCGGGTCGGCATGGCGGCCAGCTCAACATGCTGGTCGCGGCCACGCGCGACACCCGTCTGATGACGATCTACAGCTACACCCGCCTGATCGTTTATGACGACAAGTTCCAGCTGCATCCCGACATTCTCGAGAGCTACGAGATCAAGGAGGGCCGCGAGTTCACGTTCAAGCTGCGGGCCGGCCACAAATGGTCGGACGGCCATCCCTTCACGACCGAGGACTTCCGCTTCTTCTGGGAGGACATCGCCAACAACAAGGACCTGTCGCCCAACGGTCCCTCGGTCGAGCTGCTGGTCGAAGGAAAACCGCCGAAGGTCGATATCCTGGACGAACTGACGATCCGCTACAGCTGGGACAAGCCCAACCCCGACTTCATCCAGAGCCAGGCGCGCGCCGCGCCGCTCTTCCTGTTCCGCCCGGCGCATTACCTCAAGACGCTGCACGGCAAGTACACCGAGGAAGAGGAAATCCTCAAGCGCCACAAGGGCAGCCGCTGGTCGAACGTCTTCAAGCGCCAGGACGCGATGTACGGCAACAGCAACGTCGACCTGCCGACGCTGAACCCGTGGGTCCTCACCACGGTCCCCCCGGCCCAGCGCTTCGTCTTCGTGCGCAATCCCTACTTCCACCGCATCGATGGCAAGGGCAAGCAGCTGCCCTACATCAACGACGTGATCATGACCGTGGTCGCGGCCAATCTGATTCCCGCCAAGGCGGGCCTGGGCGAATCGGACCTGCAGCCGCGCTATCTCGGCCTGCGTGACTACACCTTCCTGCGCGACGCGGCGAAGACTTCGGGCATCAAGGCGCTTCTCTGGGAAAAGGGCTCGGGCTCGGAAGTCGCCTTCTATCCCAACATGAACGCCAACGACGAAACCTGGCGCAAGCTCAACCGCGACGTCCGCTTCCGCCGCGCGCTGTCGCTGGCGATCAATCGCGACGAACTGAGCGACGTCATCTACAGCGGCCTCGCCAAGCCGTCCGCCAACACGATCATGCCGCGCTCCCCGCTGTTCAAGCCTGAGTACGCGACGAAATGGGCGGTCCAGGACGTCAAGGCGGCCAACAAGCTGCTCGACGAGATCGGGCTCACCAAGAAGGGCAGCGACGGCATCCGCCTGCTGCCCAACGGCCAGCCGGCGATGTTCGTGGTCGAGCATTCCAGCGAGAAGGCCGACGAGGTCGACAACATGACCCTGGTCGTCGACCAGTGGAAGAAGATCGGCATCAAGGCGCTGCTGAAGCCGCAGACCACCGACAATTTCCGCCTGCGCACAACCTCCGGCGAGGCGATCATGACCGCCTATGCCGGCGTGACCACGGCCGCACCGGCCCCCGACACCAGCCCGCGCGAATTCACGCCGGTGATGCAGGGCGGCCTGCAATGGCCGAAATGGGGACTCTATGTCGAATCGAAGGGCAAGCAGGGCGAGCCCTGCGACATGGAAGTCGGCAAGAAGCTGCTGGCGCTGCTGCAGAACTGGGAGCAGGCAACCGACAGCGCCGGGCGCCGCAAGGCCTGGGAGGAAATCCTGACCGTGAATGCCGACGAGGTCTTCTCGATCGGCACGGTCAACGAGGTGCGCCAGCCGGTGACCGTCGGCAAGAAGGTGCGCAACGTGCCCGAGAAGGGCTACTGGGCCTGGGATCCGGGCGGATATATCGGGCTCTACGAGCCTGACACGTTCTGGATCGCCGGCTAGCGATCCAGAACCCGGCCCGGCGGACCGTCCGCGGGGCCGGTCTTCACGCCGTCACTGCGGCTTGAGCGGGCCCTCGAACAGGCAGTAGCCGTCGAGCATGATCTTCGCGTCGCCCGGCTTGACCGAGCCGACGACGTCCGGCTCGGTCAAGCCG
>JAKFVZ010000795.1 GCA_021732965.1 Reyranella sp. | reverse complement strand
CCATCGCGCCGATCGAGCCCATGCCACGGTACGACTTGTAGGAACGGCCCTGGTAGAGGATCACCTCGCCCGGCGCCTCGTCGGTGCCGGCCAGCAGCGAGCCGATCATGGCGCAGTCGGCGCCGGCGGCGATCGCCTTGGCAAGATCGCCGGAGTACTTGATGCCCCCGTCGCCGATCGCCGGCACGCCCGCCGCGCGGCAGGCCTCGGCCGCCTCCATGATCGCGGTGAGTTGCGGCACGCCGACGCCCGCCACCATGCGGGTGGTGCAGATCGAGCCCGGGCCGATGCCGATCTTCACGGCGTCCGCGCCGGCGTCGATCAGCGCCTGTGCGCCCTCGCGGGTGGCGACGTTGCCCGCCATGACCTGGGTGTAGTTGCTGAGCTTCTTCACCTGCGTCACGGCCTCGAGCACGCCGCGCGAATGGCCGTGCGCGGTGTCGACCACGATCACGTCGACGTCGGCGTCGATCAGCAATTGTGCACGGCGCAGCCCGTCCTCGCCGACGCCGGTCGCGGCGGCGGTGCGCAGGCGACCTTTCTCGTCCTTGCTGGCGCCGGGGAACTTGTTGGCCTTCTCGATGTCCTTGACGGTGATCAGGCCGATGCAGCGATAGGCATCGTCGACGACCAGCAGCTTCTCGATGCGATACTGGTGCAGAAGGCGCTTGGCCTCCTCCCGGGTCGCGCCCTCGCGCACGGTGACCAGCCGCTCCTTGGTCATCAGCGCGCTGACAGCCGTGCCGCTCTCGGTGGCGAAGCGCACGTCGCGGTTGGTCAGGATGCCCGCCAGCTTGCCGCTGCGCTCGACCACGGGAATGCCGGAGATCTGGTTGGCTTCCATCAGGGCCAGCGCATCGGCCAGCGTCTGCTCGGGGTGGATGGTGACGGGGTTCACCACCATGCCGCTTTCGAACTTCTTGACCCGGCGGACCTCGTTGGCCTGCGCCTCGGCATCGAGGTTCTTGTGGATGACGCCGATGCCGCCGGCCTGCGCCATGGCGATCGCCATGCCGGCTTCGGTGACCGTGTCCATCGCCGCCGACATCAGCGGGATGTTGAGTTCGATGGTGCGCGTGAGGCGTGTGCGGGTGTCGGTCTGCCCGGGCAGCACCGACGAGGCAGCAGGCTTCAGGAGGACGTCATCGAAGGTGAGCGCTTCCTGAATCTGCATACCAACCTCCGGAAAGGAGAAATAAAAACGGCGGCCCTCGGAGAGGGCCGCCGGGTTGGCGAGCCTTTATACACACCGCCACGCACAAGCCAAGTACCAAGCTGAGTGCGCGGACGCGGGGCGGTTATGCACGAGAAACCCCAGGCCGCGCCCAGGATTGCCCGCGCTCGTCAGCCGGGGCGGCGGATCTAGCCGCGGAAGCCCGTTCCGACGACGTACATTTCCGCCGAATCGGCCCGGCTGGCCTCCGGCTTGAAATGCCGCACCTTCTCGAAATCCTTCTTGAGACGGTCGAGCAGCGTCCGCTCGGTGCCGCCGCGCAGCACCTTGGCGACGAAGGCGCCGCCGGGCTTCAGGATCGCGCGCGCGAAGTCGTGCGCCGTCTCGGCGAGGCCCATGATGCGCATGTGGTCGACCTGGGTCTCCCCGGTCGCCGCCGCCGCCATGTCGCTCATGACCACGTCGGCCGGGCCGCCCAGCAGCTCCGTCAGCACCGCCGGCGCATCCTCGTCGTAGAAATCCTTGGCCAGCACCGTGGCGCCCGGGATCGGCTCCACGGGCGTGATGTCGATGCCGATCACCACTCCCTTGTTCTTGCCCGAACTGACGCGCTCGACCGAGACCTGAGTCCAGCCGCCGGGCGCCGCGCCCAGGTCGATGATCCGCGCCCCCGGTTTCAGGATTTTGAACTGGTCGTCGATCTGCAGCAGCTTGAAGGCCGCGCGCGAGCGATAGCCGCGCTTCTTCGCCTCCTCGACATAGGGATCGTTGAGCTGGCGCTGCAGCCAGCGCTGCGACGAGACCGTGCGACCGCGCGCGGTCTTCACACGCACCGTGGCGCGCCGACCCGTGGGCAGGCTGCCCTTCTTGTCCTTGGCCATGGTCAGTTGCCCCGGCGGCAGAGCTGGTCGGCGTCGCGGTCGGCCTGGCGCATCAGGTCCATCAGCACGCCTTCCCGCAGGCCGCGATCGGCGACCCGGATCACCGGTGCCGCCCACTGGCGGCATACCGCCTCGAGGATCGCCCCGCCGGCCAAGGCGAGGTCGGCCCGGTCGTCGCCGATGCAGGGCAGATGGGTAAGCTGGTCGACCGACATTACCGAAAGCTCGTCACAGATACGCAAAACTTCCTCTCGGCCGATCCGCGAACCGTCGACCATGGTGCGGTTATAGCGCTTCAGGCCGAGATGGTGGGCACTAACAGTCGTCACGGTGCCTGAAGCGCCGATCAGCTGAACCTCGCCGCGCGCGATCGCCGGCGCGATCTGGTGCAGGGCACAGAACGGCCGCAGGTCGGCGCGGATGCGCTCGACCATGTCGTCGTAGCAGGCGCGGGTCAGCGGCCGCTCGCGCGGCTGGCCGCTGGTGCAGGATTCCGTGAGCGTCACGACGCCCCACGGCACCGAGGTCATCCCGATCAGCTCGGTCTTGGCCCCACCCCGCCGCCCATCGCGCGGAACCACGCGGATCCAGCTCACTTCGGTCGAACCGCCGCCGATGTCGATCAGCAGGCCGTAGGGAATCTCGGGATCGAGCAGGTTCTCGCAGCTCGCGAGCGCCAGCCTCGCCTCCTCGGCGGGCGGGATCAGGTCGAAGCTGAGGCCGGTGCGGGCCTTCACCATGCCGAGGAAGTCCTCGCCGTTGCAGGCGCGGCGACAGGCCTCTGTGGCGATGTGGCGGGCGCGGGTGACGCGATTGCGCTCGATCTTGGACGCGCAGACGCCCAGCGCATGCAGCGTGCGTTCGATGGCTTCACCACAGAGCGAGCCGCTCAGCGCCACCCCCTCGCCCAGCCTGACGGGACGAGAATAGGCATCGATCACCTCAAAACCCTCGACCGATGCCTTCGCCACCAGGAGCCGGCAATTGTTGGTGCCGAGATCAATGGCCGCGAAAGTGTGCGCAAATCGACCGCTGTGCCAGCCTCCCCTGAGTGTGGTTTCCCCGGTCATTCACAACTCT
>JAKFVZ010000230.1 GCA_021732965.1 Reyranella sp. | reverse complement strand
GCTCGCAGCAATTCGTCTATCAGCGTTTCGTAGTCGGCAATCAGCTTCCGCTCGGTCTTGCGCTCCTCGGTGTAGCCGAACACGTCGAACCTGGTGCCGCGCAGGCCCTTGAGTTTCGCCAGCATCCGGAAGGCCGGGAGCATCCAGGCGCCGAACTCCTGCTTGATGAGCTGGCCGGTCTGCGGATCGCGGCTGGAGAAGAGCGGCGGGGCGAGGTGGAACTTGAGCTTGTAGTCGCCCTCGAACTGCTTGTTGAGGCCGGCCTGGAAGGCGGCCTCGGTGTAGAGGCGCGCGACCTCGTACTCGTCCTTGTAGGCGAGCAGCTTGGCGTAATAGAGCGCGACGGCTTCCGCGAGACCGGTCTGGCCGATCTTCTGCTCGGCGGCGCGGACTTTGTCGACCAGCGCCTTGTAGCGCTCGGCGAGGGCGGTGTTCTGGTAGCCGGTCAGGTGCTTCGTGCGCGAGGCCACGATCTCGTCGAGCGTCTTCGGCTGGCTGCGCGTGAAGGCCACGACGTTGGCCTTGGTTTCCTTGGGCGCGACCATCTTCTCGACCGCGGCGCGGTCGTGGGCGGCGCGGCGGCCCCAGCGGAAGGCCGCGAGGTTCATCGGCACGGCGGCGCCGTTCAGCTCGATGGCGCGCTCGATCGACTCGTGCGCCAGCGGGATCAGGCCTTTCTGGTAGGCGTAGCCCAGCACGAACATGTTGGTGGCGATCGAATCGCCCATCAGCGACGTGGCGATGCCGGTCGCGTCGAGGAACTCGACTCCGTCGGCGCCGGCCGCGGCCTCGACCGAGAGTTTTAGCGTGTTGGCCGGGAAGGCGAGGTCGGGATGGCGGGTGAACTCGCCGGTGATGGTCTCATGCGTGTTGACGACGGCGCGCGAGACGCCGGGCTCCAGGCTCGCCAGTGCATTGGGGCTGGCGCTGACCACCAGGTCGCAGCCTAAGAGCACGTTGGCGCCGCCGGCGGCCAGGCGCACGGCGTGAAGTGCTTCGGGATTGGCGCCGATGCGGACATGGCTGATCACCGCGCCGCCCTTCTGCGCCATGCCGAGCTGGTCGAGCACGGTCGCGCCCTTGCCCTCGATATGGGCGGCCATGCCCATGATGGCGCCGATGGTGACGACGCCGGTGCCGCCGATACCGGTGATGAGGACGCCGTAGGGCTTGTCCGCGACCGACGGCAGAGCCGGCGCGGCCGGCATCTCGGGCTCGGGCGCCGTGGCGGCGTCGGTCTTCTTCGCCGCGACCGCCTTGCCCTTCTTCAGCGATCCGCCCTCGACCGAGACGAAGGAGGGGCAGAAGCCGTTCTGGCAGGAGAAGTCCTTGTTGCAGGACGACTGGTCGATGGCGCGCTTGCGGCCAAACTCGGTCTCCACCGGCACGACCGAGAGGCAGTTCGACTTGACGGAGCAGTCGCCGCAGCCCTCGCACACGGCTTCGTTGATGAAGAGGCGCTTGTTGGGATCGGGGAAGGTGCCGCGCTTGCGGCGGCGGCGCTTCTCGGTGGCGCAGGTCTGGTCGTAGATCAGGACCGACACGCCCTTGTACTCGCGCAGTTCGCGCTGCACTTCGTCGAGCTGGTCGCGGTGATGGAAGCTGACATGCGGCGCCCATTCGGTGCCGATCGGGTACTTGTCGGGATCGTCGCTCACCAGCGCGATGCGGCGCACGCCCTCGGCATGGACCTGCTGGCTGATCGTCCAGGGATGGACGTTGCCGTCGTGCGGCTGGCCGCCGGTAATGGCGACGGCGTCGTTGTAGAGGATCTTGTAGGTGATGGTGGTGTTGGTGGCGACCGCGTGACGGATCGCGAGGTAGCCCGAATGGAAGTAGGTGCCGTCGCCCAGGTTCTGGAATACGTGCGGCATGTCGGTGAAGTGGCTGGCGCCGACCCACGGCGCGCCCTCGGCGCCCATGTGGGTGAAGGTCTTGGTGTTGCGCTCCATGCCGATGGCCAGCGTATGGCAGCCGATGCCGGCCATCGCCATCGAGCCGTCGGGCACCTTGGTCGAGCTGTTGTGCGGGCAGCCGGAGCAGAAATAGGGGACGCGGGCCAGGCCGGCCTCGTTGCGAACCTGGCGGCCGGCGCGGCGCTTCAGCGCCTCGAAGCGCTCCTTGGTGCGGCTGCCGAAGGCGTCGAGGCCGAAGCGCGCGACGATGGCCGAGGCGATCTCGAAAGGCGTCAGCTCGCCGTCGGTCTTGAGCAGCATCTGCCCGCGCTCGTCGGTCTTGCCGACCACGACGGGGCGGCGGTCGGCCGGGGCGTTGAACAGCGCCTCCTTGAGCTGCTGCTCGATCAGGTTGCGCTTCTCCTCGATGACCAGGATCTCGCGCTTGCCCGCGGCAAAGGCGGTGGCGCCCTCGGTCTCCAGCGGCCAGACCATGCCGACCTTGTAGATGGCGAGGCCTAGGCGCTCGGCCTCCGCGTCGGTGATCCCCAGCTCGTCCAACGCCTGGCGCACGTCGAGATAGGACTTGCCGACGGTCATGATGCCGAAGCGGGCGTCGGGGCGGCCGAGCATCAGCCGGTCGAGCTTGTTGGCGCGCCAGTAGGCCAGCGCGGCCGGCTGCTTCACCGTGACGACGCGGCGCTCCTGGCCCAGCCAGTCGTCGGGCCAGCGGATATGCACGCCGTCCGGCGGCAGGACGAAATCGGTGGGGGTGTGGATCTCGACCCGGTGCGGGTCGATGTAGACCGAGGCCGAGCTGTCGACCGTCTCGCTCAGGACCTTGAAGGCGACCCACAGGCCCGAGTAGCGCGACATGGCGAAGGCATGCAGGCCCCAGTCGAGATATTCCTGGACGCCGGCCGGGTGGATGACCGGCATGCCGGCCGACATGAAGGCCGGCTCGCTCTGGTGGGCGACGGTCGAGGATTTCGCCATGTGGTCGTCGCCGGCGAGGGCCACGACGCCGCCGTGCTTCGAAGTGCCGGCATAGTTGGCGTGCTTGAACACGTCGCCCGAGCGGTCGACGCCTGGGCCCTTGCCGTACCACATGCCGAACACGCCATCGTAGCGCGCGCCGGGATAGAGATGGATCTGCTGGGTACCCCACAGGGCGGTCGCGGCCAGGTCCTCGTTGGTCCCGGGCTGGAACTCGATGTGGCTCTTCTTGATGAACTTCTTGGCCTGCCACAGGG
>JAKFVZ010000655.1 GCA_021732965.1 Reyranella sp. | reverse complement strand
CCTGGAATGCTGCATCTTGCCGAGATGGACGCCGACATTGGCGCTAGCGGCCTGGCCCGGCAGTTCGAGTTCGTGCGCTTCGAGGCGACGGATCTCGTCGCGCAGGCGGCCGGCTTCCTCGAATTCGAGGTCGGCGGCGGCGGCGCGCATGCGCTTCTCGAGCTCGGCGATATGAGTGCGCAGATTGTGTCCGACCAGATGCACGTCGCCCGACACGCCGGTATCGACCGTGTAGTGGTCGCGCTCGGCCGTCGACTGCAGGATCTCGGCGATGTTCTTCTTTACCGACGCCGGCGTGATGCCGTGCTTCTCGTTGTAGGCCTTCTGCTTCTCGCGGCGGCGATCGGTCTCGGCCATGGCGTACTTGATCGAGTCCGTCATCTTGTCGGCATAGAGGATGACGCGGCCTTCGACGTTGCGCGCGGCACGGCCGATCGTCTGCACCAGCGAGGTCGGCGAGCGCAGGAAGCCCTCCTTGTCGGCGTCGAGAATGGCGACCAGCGCGCATTCGGGAATGTCGAGACCCTCGCGCAGCAGGTTGATGCCGACCAGCACGTCGAAGGCGCCGAGTCGCAGGTCGCGGATGATCTCGATGCGCTCGAGCGTGTCGATGTCCGAATGCAGGTAGCGGCAACGAATGCCGGCCTCGTGCATGTACTCGACGAGATCCTCGGCCATGCGCTTGGTGAGCACGGTGACCAGCACGCGCTGGCCCTTCTTCGCACAGTCCTTGCATTCGGCGATCAGGTCGTCGACCTGCTTCTCCACGGGACGGATAAGGACCGTCGGGTCGATCAGGCCGGTCGGGCGGATCACTTGCTCGATGAAGGCGCCCTGTGTGCGCTCCATCTCCCAGTCGCCCGGCGTGGCGCTGACATAGGTCGTGCGCGGGCGCAGCGCGTCCCATTCCTCGAACTTCAGCGGCCGGTTGTCGATCGCCGACGGCAGGCGGAAGCCGAACTCCGCCAGCACGCTCTTGCGGTTGAAGTCTCCACGGAACATGCCGCCGATCTGCGGCACGGTGACGTGACTCTCGTCGCAGATCAGCAGCGAGTCCTGCGGGAAGTATTCGAACAAAGTGGGCGGCGGCTCGCCCGGCTTGCGGCCGGTGAGATAGCGCGAATAGTTTTCGATGCCGGCGCAGGCACCGGTCGTTTCCATCATCTCAATGTCGAAATTGGTACGCTGCTCGAGCCGCTGCGCCTCGAGCAGGCGGCCGGCGCGGTTGAACTCTTCCAAGCGCTGCTTCAGGTCGGCCTTTATCTGGTCGATTGCCTTCTGCATCGTGGGCTTCGGCGTCACATAGTGGCTGTTGGCGTAGACGATGATGTCGTTCAGCGAGATCGTCTTGTCGCCGGTCAGCGGATCGAACTCGGTGATCGAATCGATCTCGTCGCCGAACATCTCGAAGCGCCAGGCCTTGTCCTCGTAATGCGCCGGGAACAGGTCGATCGTGTCGCCGCGCACACGGAAGGTGCCGCGCTGGAAGGCGTTGTCGTTGCGCTTGTACTGCTGCTCGACGAAGCGGCGGAGCAGGGTGGAGCGGTCGATCTTCTGGCCCTTGTGCAGCCGGAAGGTCATCGCCTGGTAGTTTTCCAGCGGACCGATGCCGTAGATGCAGGAAACCGACGCCACGATGATCACGTCGTCACGTTCCATCAGCGCGCGCGTCGCGGAGTGGCGCATGCGGTCGATCTGTTCGTTGATCGACGAATCCTTCTCGATGAAGGTGTCGGTGCGCGGCACATAGGCTTCGGGCTGGTAGTAGTCGTAATACGACACGAAGTATTCGACGGCGTTCTCCGGAAAGAATCCCTTCATCTCGGCATATAGCTGCGCGGCCAGCGTCTTGTTGGGCGCCATCACCAGCGCCGGGCGGCCCTGGCTCGCGATGACGTTGGCCATGGTGAAGGTCTTGCCCGAGCCGGTGACGCCCAGGAGCACCTGGTCGCGCTCGCCCGCCTCGACGCCGGCGATGAGCTGCCTGATCGCCTCGGGCTGGTCGCCGGCCGGCGTGTAATCCGACACGAGCTTGAAGGGCTTGGGCGTGACGCCTTCGAGTTCCGGCCGCCGCTGGATGTACGGCATCAGGAGCGGGATCGCTGGAACCGCAAGATTCTTTGAGGGCATGGCCTCCATTATATGATGCGCACCTGCCACTCCGGCAATGCTAGCGTCCGGCCCGCGATGCCCGACCTGTTGAGCGCTCCCTTCCTTATCTGTGCCGCCGTTGCCTGCATTGCAGGCATGGTGCGAGGCTTTGCCGGTTTCGGCGCGGCGATGCTGATGACGCCGATCTTTTCGGCCCTTTACGGGCCGGCGGTGGGCATCGCGCTTTGCCTGCTCCTGGAGATCGCGGTGGCGCTGCCGCTGGTGCCGCGCGTCCTGCCGCTCGTCGATTGGCGGCGGATCGGCCTGCTGCTGCTGGCGGCCGCCGTCGGCGTGCCCCTGGGCAACCTCGTGCTGACAGCCGTCGAGCCCGAGCCGATGCGCTGGGCGATCTCGGCCATCATCCTGAGTGCCGTCGCCATGCTGGCCAGCGGCTGGCGGTTTTCCGGCCGGCCGAACGCCGGCACGACCCTCGCCGCTGGCGCCACCAGCGGCTTCCTGAATGGACTGTCGGGCATGGCGGGGCCGCCGATCGCGTTCTATTACCTTGCGGGCAAGGATTCGGCGGCATCGGTGCGCGCCAATCTCACGACCTATTTCGTGTTCGTCGACCTGTTGGCGCTGACGGCCTTCGTGTCGCGCGACCTGATCGGCTGGAGCACCGGCGTGCAGGCCCTGTTCCTGGCGCCGGCGATCATCCTGGGCGGACTCATCGGCGAGCGCCTCTTTCCGCTCGCCAGCGAGGCCTTCTACCGCCGGCTCGCCTTGCTGCTTCTCGTCGGCGTCGCGATCGGTTCATTGGTGATATAAGGCGAGCATGAAAGTCTGGGACAGAATCGTGGAAGGCATGAACGGGCTCGGCATCGCCGAGCTGCTCGGCCTGTCCTCGCCGCCGGCCGACGATGGCGGGCATCCCGGTCTGCGCCAGATCGGCTTCACCATCGGCGTGATCGCGCTCGGCGCCAAGATGGCGAGGGTCGACGGCGACGTGTCCGAAACCGAGGTCGCGGCGTTTCGTGCCTTCTTCCAGGTGCCTCCGGGCGAGG
>JAKFVZ010000386.1 GCA_021732965.1 Reyranella sp. | reverse complement strand
CGCGCCGGGCTCGATCGAGTTTCCCGGCGGCGTCTGGGACAAGCGCAAGACCGACAATCCCGCGCTCTACAACGGGACGCTGGCCTCGATTCCGTTCGGACGCATGGGACATGCCGAGGAGGTCGCTAATGTGGCGTTGTTCCTCGCCTCGCCGTTTGCCTCCTGGGTGACCGGGCAGACCATCGCCGTGGCCGGCGGGCAGGGGCTCTAGGACCGATGTCCCAAACGAACCGCGCGCACCTCCTGCTCTGGACGGATTCCTCCGCGGCCTATCTCGATGCGATCCAGGCGGCGGGCCTCGCCGATCGCGTCGCGGTCGACACGCTGCCGCGCAAGGACAAGCCGTCGCCCGAGCAACTCGCCCGCACCGAGGCGCTGATGGCGGGCGCGGTGCCGGCGGGTTTGCTTCCCAACATGCCGAAGCTGCGGTGGGCGCAGGCGATGAGCGCCGGCGTCGACAACTGGCTGGCGCTGCCCGACCTGCCGCCGGGCCTCACGCTCACCTGCGCGCGCGGCACGCACACCGAGTCGATGCCGGAGAACATTATCGGCGCGCTGTTCCATGTCGCGAAGCCCTATGCGCAGGTGGCCGAGTACCAGAAGCAGGGCAAGTGGGTCCATACGGTGGCCCAGCCGCTGACCGGCAAGACGCTCGGCATCCTGGGCCTCGGCGTCATCGGGCAAGAGGTGGCGCGCATCGCCGTCGCTCTGGGCATGCATGTCATCGGCACCAAGCGGCGTCCGACGCGCATCCCCAACGTCGCCGAGGTGCTGGCGCCGTCGCAGACGGACGAAGTGCTCGCCCAGTCGGATTTCGTGCTGCTTCTGCTGCCGGCCACGCCGGAGACCGAGAATTTCATCGACGCGAAGCGGCTGGGGCAGATGAAGCCGTCGGCCTGGCTGTTGAACTTCGGCCGCGGTCAGATCGTCAACGACGCCGATCTCATGGCCGCCACGAAGGAGAAGAAGATCGCCGGCGCGTTGCTCGACGTGTTCCGGCAGGAGCCGCTGCCCTCGGAACATCCCTTCTGGACGGCTCCGGGCATCGTCGTGCTGCCGCATATCGGCGGCCCGCACCCGCAACGCGACCGCTTCGTCGCGCGGCTGTTCGTCGAGAACCTGAAGCGGTTTCTCGACGGCGAGCCGCTCAGGGAAGTGGTGGACCGGACGGCCGGCTACTGAAGCCGCGGATTGATCGTCACTTCAGCCCGTAGATTGCGAACTGCTCGGCAACCTCCGGGTCGAGCGTCGCCGCCGCAGCCTTGTCACCCTCGCCTTCGCGCGTCTCGCCGCTCATGATGCGTGCGATGCCGCGGCCATAGAGGGCGAGGGGCCGATTGGGATCGACGTCGAGTGCCGAATCGTATTCCCGGACCGCCAGGCGTGGGTCGCCGAGCTTCAGGTAGATGAAGCCGCGCGTTATCCGGACGTCGATGTTGAGCGGCATCAGCTTCTGGGCGGTGTCGCAGTCCTGCAGGCCCGCGACCAGGTCCTTGCCGGTGATGGCGCGGATTAGGCAGCGGTTGTTGTAGGCCACCCCCATCGTCGGATCGAGCTTGATGGCGCTGTCGTAGTCGGCCAGTGCCTTGTCGTATTCGCGCTTGGCGAAATAGACAAAACCGCGATTGTAGTAGGCGACGGGATTGTCGGAATCGGCCGCGATGGATTGGTCGAGATCGGCCAGCGCCTGGTTGTAGTTGCCTTCGGCCGAGAGCAACGCGGCCCGGTTGGCGAGCGCCTGCGGATAACGGGGCGCCTTCTGCAGGGCCGTATTGTAGTCCTGCATCGCAAGCTGCGGCAGGCCACGGCGATTGTTTGCGAGACCTCGCACGACATAGGCCTGCGGATCGTCGGGGGCCAGAATGATCGCGCGGTCGAGGTCCGCCAGCGCGCGGCCATTGTCGCCGAGCTGGCTGTAGGCGTTCCCGCGGGCGATCAGCGCGTCGACATTGTCCGGCTCCAGCACGAGCACCTTGTCGAAGTCCTCGACGGCGCGATTGAATGCACGTTTGCGGGTGGCCAGCAGGACGCCGCGGCCGAGATAGCCCAGCGAATTGTTGGGATCGACGCGGATGGCATCGCTGTAGTCGCTGAGCGCACGATCGGTTTCGCCGACCGCGTGCAGCGAGGTTGCCCGCCGGTAGAGGTTGAGGGCGTCCGGGTTCATCGGATCGACCACGCCGTCATAATGCTTCAACGCTTCCGAATAGTCCTCGGCCGCCAGGACCTTGTCGCCGAGCATCGTCCTCGCGACGCCGCGCGTGAGACGAGCCAGGGCGATCTCCGGCGGCTTCAACTGGCGTGTCTGCAGGGCCTTGGAGCAGGCGACGTTCCGGGCCTCCGCATCCTTGATGGTGGGCCAGGCGCCGCGCACGCAATCGTCGAAGAGCTGGGCCACCGAGGGGCCTGCCGGGGCCGCGGGCGCAGCCGGAGGGACGGGCGTGGCAGCCTGGCGCACCGGGGGTGGATAGAGGTGATAGGCGAAGGCGTAGATGCCGGCGCAGCCGACAACGAAGGCCGCGGCGGTGAGCAGGAGCTTGGTCGAAAGGCGCATGTCTTCCCGGGCCTGGGCTGGAAAAGCCGTTTCAAGTCAGATGGTTGTACCAGATGCAGTCCCGGCCGCGCCATTGCGGCCCGGGGCGGGACCGGAATTGCCGCCGCACCCCTCAGGATACGAGGACGTACCAGCCTTCGACGGATGACGCCGCGCCACCGGTACCGGCCTTTACGCGGATTCTCTTGGCGCGCACGTCGAGCGACGTGCCGACTCCCACCCGCAGCACGCGCTTCGCCCCATCGACTTCCACCAGCATCGTATTGCCGGGATCGGACAGCGTGCGCGGGGGCGCGTTGTACACCCGGTAGATCATCGGGCTCGAACCCGCTTCGAGCACCGTTTGCCAGTGCTGCCCTTGGGCGTGGATGCGGCCTGCGGGAACCTGGATGCCGACGACATCCGCAGCGTGATGCGCAGCTGGGCGTACGGTACGGCTCTTGATCCTCGATTGCGCCACCACGGGTGCTCCTTCCGCCGGATTATGGGCGAGCGGGAGGCTGATGGCCAAGGAGCAAAGCAAACGGCCCGCTCTCGCTGGAGCGGGCCGCCTTCAAGGGTTGCCGTGTTAGCGCGTGGTGCCGGTCGCGCCGCCCGATACGCCACCCGACCCTGACG
>JAKFVZ010000510.1 GCA_021732965.1 Reyranella sp. | reverse complement strand
GACAGGTCCTTCGCCTCGGCCGCTGCTGATTGTGCCCGGCTGGCCATACTCCTTCCATAGCTATTCCAACACGGTCGAACGCCTCGCCCATCCCGAGCGGTTCGGCGGCAGGGTCGAGGACGCGTTCAGCGTAGTAATCCCGTCCATTCCCGGCTTCGGCTTCTCCGGCCGCCCAGCCGCGCCCATGGGGCCGCGCCGGGTCGCCGAGCTGTTCGACAACCTGATGGTCGGGACGCTCGGGTACGAACGCTATATGGCACACGGCGGCGACTGGGGTGCGCCAATCGTCGACTTCCTCGGCTTCTCCCGACCCGAACACATCACCGGCGTTCATCTAACAATGGTGCTCGTCCGCGCCGACGGCGCGCCCGCGCTGTCTGGCAAAATGGCACCGGGCGCCAGCGAGGCTGAACAGGCCTTCGCGGGCGCGGAGATTGCTGTTTGGGTCAAGGAGGGAGCCTATGCGCAGCTCGCCGCGACCAAGCCGCTCTCGCCCGCCTATGCGATGGCTGACAGCCCCGTAGGTATCGCCGCCTGGATCGTCGAAGCCTTCCACGCCTGGTCCGATCGGCGCGAGCAGCCGTTCGAGGCGCTGTTCTCCCACGACCAGCTTCTGACGGAGGTCATGCTCTACCTCGTCAGCGGTTCGTTCGGCACCTCGACCTGGATCGACGCCGCCGACGAACAGGAGCAGTTCTACACGGTGCCACTCGGCAAGCGCATCGAAGTGCCAGTCGGGATCGCCGCCTTCCCCGACCCGGTATTCCTGCCCGTGCCGCGGGAAATCGCCGAGAAGTCGCACAACGTCGTCCACTACACGGTGATGCCACGCGGCGGACACTTCCCGTTCTACGAGGTGCCCGAGCTCCTCGTCGACGACCTGCGCAAGTTCGCGACCGCGATCGCTCCGCAAAATGATCGGTGAACCCAAACAGCGATCGACCGATAGCCCGGGGAACAGCATGCTTCAGTCGGTCTCGAAGCCTCAAGCCGATGCCTCCGCGGCTGGAAGATCAGCCGGGCACGCTTGCCAACTACGCCGGGTCGGCCGCACGGTTGCCCTCGCCGGTGCCGTACTGCCACTGTTCCTGATCGGCATTCTCAAGTTCACGCAGATCGAGGTCGACGCGCTCAAGCCGCTGATTGGCGGCACGCTGTGGCTCACCTGGCTTTATGCCGTGTGTGTGAGGCGAAGCGGGCGCATCCTACGTTCTCGGCGCGGTCGAGATCGTCACCGCCGTTCTCCTGATCGCCTCGCCTTGGTCGCCGCGCGCAGGCTTCGTTGGGGGCGCGCTGGGCGCGCTCATCTTCGCCATCACCGTCTCCATTATGGTCGCGCTGCCTGTGTGGGAAGCGGGGTCGGGCGGCTTCCCGTGGCTGAATGCACTCGGTTCGTTCCTTATCAAAGACGTCGCGTTGCTCGGGATCAGCTTGGAGGTGTTGGTCGAGGGTCTCGCTCGGACGGCCGACCGGACGCAGCTATTGCGGAGTTGAAAGCATGGTGGCCGCGGGCACGTGCACGACCCGGCCGCTAAGTCCGTCAGTCGTTCGACTTCCTCTGCTTGCGGTCGCCGCCATGGTCGGATCGGCGGCTTGCTGGGGCTTTGGCACCGTCATATCGAAGGGCGCGCTCAGCTACGTTCCGCCATTCACGCTACTGGTGGTCCAGCTCGCCGCGAGCGTCGCGTTCCTTTGGACCGCGATCGTCGTGACGGGCCAGCGCGCGCCGCTCGACGCGGGGGCCGTCGCGCCGCGCTGGGAGGCATCCTTGAACCCGGACTTTCGTACGCCTTCGGGACGGCTGGCCTCCTCCTTACCGGAGCCGCTGCTCGTGATCCTGATCGCGTGGACGATGTTCCGCGTGCGCCCGCGGCTCGCGACCATTATGGCGATCGGCGTCGCCGTGCCGGGCGTCGTGCTCGTCACCACCAACGGTGCGGACGGCGCCCAGAACTCGCTCCTCGGCGACGCCCTCGTCGTGCTCGGCGTCGTGTTCGCGTCGGTATACGTCGTTCTGTCGAGCCGTATACCGACCAAGGTAGCGGCTTTGCCGATCGCAGCGCTGCAGCAAAGCGTCGGGCTCGCCTTCGCCGTGCTGCTGATGACTGTGGTGTTCGCGTCCGGTATTGAGCGTCCGGACTTCGCCTCGGTTTCGCCGACCATATGGCTACTCGCGATCGGTGCAGGCGTCCTCCAGTACGCGATCGCTTTCTGGCTTTATCTGTTCGGTGCCGCGTGCTCCCCGTAGGGACGGCTGCGCTCTTCATCGCTCGCGTCCCCGTGTTCGGAGCGGGAGGAGCGGTCCTGTTCCTGGGCGAACGGCTTGGCGGTCTTCAGCTTCTCGGCTGCGCACTCGTCATCGGCGCTGTTGCCGCAGCCGCGCGACTCGGTGGCACCGCACGGCCACCGGTCGAACCCGGCACGGCGATCGGACCCTAAGCCGTGGCGGCGGGCGGACCCCGCTGTTTTAGGAGACCTGATCATGACGCTTAGGGACAAGTTGCTGGCCATCACTGCAGACATGTCTTTGGAAAAGTCCGCTGCGGACGCCGCGTAAAGCAAAGCGGAACTCGAGCACTTCCGCAGCTCAGGCATCCTCGATTGGGTTCGCGGGGTCGGCGACAAGGCTCCCGACTTCATCCTGCCGGACGACACCGGAGCAGCGATGTCGCTGGCGGAACTTCGCGCGTCCGGTCCGGTAGTGGTCCCCTTCTACCGGGGCGTCTGGTGCCCGTATTGCAACGCCGACTTGGCAGCGCTCGCAGAAGTAGCCCCTATGATCCGCGATCTTAAGGCAAGTCTACGCAGTTAACGTGACAACGCCAATCAACAACCTCAGTTCTGGTCTCAGCCCCTGAACACGAACTCAGCCGTTTTCGGGTCTGCAGGCGTGCGATGAAGCGACAAGAAGGCTTCCGCAATGTTCTCGGGCGCAAACAGCGTTCCGACCGCCACCTCACCCGCGATGGTGACGGTGCCGACGCGGACGCCCTTGGGAGCCAATTCCTCCGCGAGCATTAGCGCCAGTGCACGAATGCCGGCCTTGCCAACCGACAGCGACGGGGCTTGAGGCGACGGATAAAGCGCGAGGCCGCCACCAGTGAACAGCAGCGTTCCACGTCCCGCCGCAATCATGGCGGGAGCGAGCGCGCGGGCGGCGATGAGCGCGCCGGT
>JAKFVZ010000513.1 GCA_021732965.1 Reyranella sp. | reverse complement strand
GCTGCGCCAGCGGGGCCGCATCCCCACCTCGACCTGGTATCTCCTCGTCTACGCCGCCTCAGTGAGTTGCATCCTCTTTACTATCCTGATCGGCGGGCTGCTGTTTGCCCGCATGCTGGTCGTGGCCGGCGTCATCGACGACTTCACCCAGGTCATCTCCTCGACCGCGACCAGCCGAACCTCGTTCCTGATATTTGCCGCAATCCTCTACCTGATTCTGGGATGCTTTCTCGACACCACCTCGATGATGATCGTCACGCTGCCGTTCATCTTTCCGGTGACGCAGCAACTGGGCATCGATGGAATCTGGTTCGGCATCCTGCTCGTGAAGCTAGTCGAGATCGCCGTACTCACACCGCCGGTCGGCTTCAACCTCTTTGCTGTGATGAGCGTGGTCGGGCCGTCCGTGCCCTATGCCGACATCGCGGGTGGTGTGCTGCCGTTCATCCTGCTGGAGCTGATCGTGCTCACACTACTGATTGCCTTTCCTGAGATCTCGACGTGGCTGCCCAACACTCTGCTCGGGCGATGAATAGCCCGGAGTCAGTGACGCGGCACGTCGTTGAGGCCCCAGTCATAGGAGTAGTCATCGAACTTGCCGCCGTCGAGCAGGTGGCGCGCGGGCTTGTCAGTATAGCGGGAGATGTGCGCCAGGACGCCACGCTCATCACCCTCAAAATCACGACGGTACCATTTGAAGATCCCGGAAAGGACCAACTTACCGTCCTCGTACCGCACCGCGCGTGGATTGTTGATGAAGTCGCGAGCGGCTCGGTCGAGCTGAGCGTCGAGTGCAGCGCCGGTGAAGGCCTTGAGCTGGAGACTGGGGCATCCGACCGATCCGCAATTGATCGCGTAGTGCAGCCGTGGATCGCCAAACAGGCCACGCAGGATTACGTTCTCGATGTCGTTGAGCGACAGCGCTATTTGGTTGACGATCACCAGCTTGTCCTTCCACGGCCCGATTGGCGAAATCTCCAGAATCGAGCGCATGGGGTAATGGTTGGCGACAAGCCGGACCACGGCGGCGTTGTAGAGGTTGATCCAGAAGGCAAACTGCTGAGCCCTGCCCAACGCTGTCACATCGACCGCCTCCAGGCTCGCCACGTAGCGATTGAGCGACTCAAGGCCCTCCGCCTTGACGCGGGCATAGTCGACCCGGTTCACGCCATCGAGGGATGGCACGATGAACCGTGCGAGCAATGTGTCCCACAACGTATGATCGACCTCCGTCACGCCGCTCGTGGCATACCGTGCGAACAAGCGTTCGATTTCCTCACTCATGCGGCCAGTCTAGCTTGTGGTTCGCGGCGCTGTCTCTTCCGTTCTAAGATTGATCGATGAAACCCGATTTCCGCTACGATGCCACGTTGCTCGCCGACCTGAATCTCGAGCCGGCGGGCGATCGCCTGCGCATCACGATTCCGGAAATGGTCAACATCGCCGCTGATACCGTAGGCCGCCACGCCGCCGGCCTCGCAGCGGACCAGCCAGCCCTCGTCCACGAGGACGAAAACGGCGGCATCACTCGACTCTCCTATGGCGAGCTGGACGCCGCGGCTCGGCGCCTCGCTACCGGCTTGGCAGGCCTCGGCATCGGTAAAGGTGACCGCGTTGCCGTTCATCTCGGGCAGAAGGTCGAGGCTGCGATCGCGCATCTAGCAGTTTACTATCTCGGTGCCATCGTTGTCACCGTGTCGCAATTCTATAGACCAGACACCGTTCTCCACATCCTTGGGGACAGCGGCTCGGCGGTCGTTCTCACCGAGGAAGCCTGCTGGCGGCCGATGCGTCCGCTCGTGCCCGACTTCCCCGCACTGGGCCATGTCGTCGTCGTCGGATCACCTGTGAGAGGAGAGATGACCTTCGCCGGCTTGATGTCCGCGACCGGAACGGATTTCCAACCCGTGGCGACACGTGGCGAGGATCCGGCACTGCTCATCTACAGCTCGGGCTCGACCGGCTTGCCGAAGGGCGTACTGCACGCTCATCGCGTGCTCTTTGCCTACAACATCTCGACATCGCTTTTCTACAACCTGGAAATGACGGAACCCGACCTCGTCTTCTGGACTCCAGCCGACTGGGCCTGGGTCGGCGGGTTGAATGACACTGTGTTTCCCGCCTGGTTTCACGGCCATACGATGGTGGCGTCCCAGCATCGCTTCGAAGCTGAATGGGCCTACGAGTTCATGGCGCGCCATGGGGTCACGCACAGCTTCATGACGCCGACCGCGCTCAAGCAACTGGCGCAGGTTGCAACGCCGCGCCGGCGCTGGCCGAACCTCAGGCTGCGGACGGCTTGGACAGGCGGCGAGTCGCTGCCCGGCGAGACATTGCGATGGCTCACGCAGGAGCTCGGCATCGTCTGCAACGAGGGCTATGGCCTCACCGAGGTCAACCACATGATTGGCAACTGCTCGCGCCTGCGTCCACCGAAACCTGGCTCTATGGGTTTCGAACTGCCGGGACACGTGGCATGTCTCGTCAACGAACAGGGCAACGAGGTGCCCGATGGCGAGCCTGGCGAGATCGTCACCACGGAGGAATGCGCGACCCTCTTCCTCGGTTACTGGAATCGCCCCGACTTGACGGCAGACCTGCGGCTTGGCACCTGGGTGCGCACGCGCGATCTCGCCGTGAGGGACCCTGACGGTTACTACTTCTATCGCGGACGCACGGATGATCTCATCAAAAGCGCCGGATTCCGCATTGGCCCTGCCGAAATCGAGGATTGCCTCATCGCGCACCCGGCCGTGGCCGACAGTGGTGTCATTGGCATCCCGGACTCGGCGCGCGGGCAGATCGTAAAGGCCTTCGTCCTGCTCAAAGCTGAATATCTCGGATCGGATGCCCTTCGACACGAGCTGCAAGCCCATGTCCGCCACAAACTCGGGGGCTACAAAGTGCCGAGAGCAATCGAATTCGTTGCTGACTTGCCGATCACGGCCTCGGGCAAAGTTTCGCGGAAGGAGCTACGTCTCAAACATGAGTGAACATGAACCGCGATTTCTTCATAGAGAATGGTCATCCGAACGCCGAGATCGATCAGTTGCTTCCAAGAGTCTACCGGAATCAAGAACGCGAAGCTGTCGCCATTGAGCCCACCTACGCCCTGTCCGATAGCTTCTTTGTTGCACAGTTGGCTCGTGCGATTGCCGTACGCGACAGGCGTTAG
>JAKFVZ010000203.1 GCA_021732965.1 Reyranella sp. | reverse complement strand
AACGCGGCGCTGCAGAAGCTGGGCGAGTATCGCCTCAACAACTTCAACGGCATCACCACCATCCGCTTCCTCGAGCCCGAGCCCGCCGACCTGTTCGCCGAGCATGCGCTGGCCAACGGGCTGCACCGGCTGCGCGCCAACAGCCACAAGGGCGCCACGCGCGAGGAAGTGGCGATCGAATGGGAACGGCGCGAGGCCGAGCGCGAGGAGATCCTCGCCTGGGGCCGCACCACCGGCATGCTGCGCGAGGTCGTGCAGCATTACCGCTTCGAGCGCAGCACCGGCGCCTGGTCCTACACCGCCCATCTCTCGGCCGGGCGGCTGATCGAGAAGACGCATCCGACCGTGGTCGATCCCGTGAACCATGCCGGCGTGATGATCGTGTGGGCCGAGAAGGAACACCGCGCCTGGTTCTGGAACGGCTGCCGCGGCAACCATCACCTGTGAAAGCGAGCGAGGCCATGTCCGTCCTTCCCCTCCTGCAGCCTGCCGTCGATAACCTCGACACCTACGAGATCGAGGCCGACCTGATCCTGCGCGCGATGGAACTCGCGTCGGAGCAGCCCTACGGATTCGGCGTCGAGGATCTCGAACGGGTCGAGGCCTACTGGTCTCAGCTCGAAGCGGAGCTGTCGTTCCTGGGCTGCGTCGTCAGCCTCACCGACGGCCGCCGCTTCCACCTGCTCTATATCTGCGGCGAGGAGCCCGAGGACGAGCCGGGCGATTCGCTGCCCGGCCCCGAGACGGTGCAGGTCACGCAGATGATGACGACCGAGGACCTGCCGCCGCAGGAGGAGCCGCCGTGGATCCACGATGTGGCCGACATCAACGCCTGGCTGCGCCTGCCGCCGCCGGATGCCTGACACGCGGCAGGGCGCGGACTTGCGCCCGCGCTGCCGCTCGCCCACAAGCACCCTCATGTCCAAGCATTCGTCCCGCGAACGTCCCGACGTGATCGCCGCGCAGAAGGTCCTGGCCGAGGTCTGGCCCGGTGGCGCGCGGAAAAGTTCGGTCGAGCTGCTGAAGGCGCTGCACGTTCTGACGCGCGACGGCGGACTCAACCTCGATTCACGGCGCAAGCTGAAGCAGGTACTGCATCTGGTGCAGCTGCTGCGGCCCTCGCTCGACGCGCTGCTGGCCGAGCGGCCGGACGCGATCGTGGCCGATCTCGGCACCGGCAAATCCTACCTCGGCTTCCTGCTCTACGACCTGGTGGTCGGGCCGGCCGGCCAGGGCTCGCTGGTGGGCGTCGAGGTGCGCGCCGAGCTGGTCGAGCGCTCGCAGGCGCTGGCGCAGAAATGCGGCTTCGATCGCCTGTCCTTCGTCGCGGGCGAGATCGCGAACATCGCGCTGCCCGGCGGCCGCGCCGACATGGTGACGGCGCTGCATGCCTGCGACACCGCCACCGACGACGCGATCCGCTTCGCGCTGCGCCATCAGGCCAAGGTGGTCGCGCTGATTCCGTGCTGCCAGGCCGAGGTCGCCTCGTTATTGGAAGGCGCGAAGCCCGCGCCGATCGACCAGCTGTGGCGCCATCCGATGCATCGCCGCGAGTTCGGCGCGCATGCCACCAACGTGTTGCGCGGGCTGGTGCTGGAGGCGCACGGCTACAAGGTGCGCGTTACCGAGTTCACCGGCCTCGAACATTCGCTGAAGAACGAGCTGATCCTCGCGACGCGCCACCAGCAGGCCAACCCGCTCGCGCGGCGCAAGCTCGACCAGCTCGTCGAGCAACTCGGCGTCCGCCCCGGCCTGCTCGACGTGATGGACGTGGCCTGAAGTCTTTCCGATGCAGCTGGATCAAACACCCGCCTCATCCTAAGAGGCCGGCCGGAAATGATTGAGTCCATCCAAGCACTTCCCTCATCCTGAGGAGCGCGCCACCGGCGCGCGTCTCGAAGGATGGGCAACAGAGATGGTGCTTGTGCCCATGCTTCGAGACGCGCTCCTTCGGAGCGCTCCTCAGCATGAGGTCGCTGTTGGTTGTTCTATCGTAGTCTGATTCTTCCACCTCCCCCGTCAAACGGAGGAGGACTATGAAAGCGCGCTACTTCGCGGCGACGGCGAAGTCTTCGAGCTTCTTGCGGCCGCCCTTCAGCGCGGCAACCAGCCAGCGCGGACGGTTGCCGCGGCCGGCCCAGACTTCCGCCTCGTTCTCGGGATTGCGATACTTCGGCTCGATCTTGCGACCCTTGCCGGCGCCGGCACGCGGACCGCGCTTGCCGCGCGCGGGCGCACCGCCGGTGCCGATCGCATCGAGGCGTTCGAGCGACGCGGTGAGCCGCTTGCGCTCCTTGTCGACCCGCGTCGCAATGGCCGCCTCGACCTTCGCCTTGAGGGCCAGCAGCTCGTCGAAGTCCATCGAGTCCAGTCGCTTCATTTTCAAAACACCGAATTTGTTAAAGGGAAAGCCCCGCACACCTTTCGTCTAGTGAGTAAACACGGCCCATGCAAGCGCATCGCCGCATCACTTTCCGCACAGAGTATGTAGAGAAAGTCGACCCAAAGGCTTTTGCAAAGCTTTTGCGAAGCCCGTGAGAGCCGAAATCCTATGCCTTTCCCGCGGCCGCGATCATCTCGCGGCGGGCCTTGGCGCCGTCCATGACGAAGGAGACGTCGGCGCCGCCCAAAAGGAACTGCACGCCGTGCTTCAGGAACTTCTCGATCAGCTCCTTCGAATAGACGCCGCCCATGCCGAAGAACTTGCCGCTGGCCTTGCACGCTGCGCCGACCGTCGCATAGGCCGCCGCGATGTCGGCGTGGCCCTGACTGCCGGGGATGCCGAAGTCGGCGGTGAGGTCCGACGTACCGATCATCAGCGCGTCAACGCCCGGGACCGCGGCGATGGCTGCGGCGTTGGCGACGGCGGTGCGCGTTTCGATCATCACGATGGTCAGCGTCTCGGCGTTGAGCTGGGCCAGCGACTGCGGATCGCCGCTGCGCTGGAACTCGGCCTGGGCGAGCGGGCTGGTGAGCGAGCGCGTGCCTGTCGGCGGATACTTGGTGGCGGCGGCGGCCAGCGTCGCCTGCTCCACCGTGTCGACATGCGGGAAGACGATGCCCTGGGCGCCGGCATCGAGCAGGCGCGCGGCCTGGTAGAACTGGTCCATGCCGACGCGGGCGATCGGCGTCACGCCGGTGGCGAGAGCGGTGATCGACATCTGCCCCGCCAGGTCCTCGCTC
>JAKFVZ010000433.1 GCA_021732965.1 Reyranella sp. | reverse complement strand
ATATCGCGCGCACCGACGAGGAGGCCCGCCGTCTCCGTTACCCTTGCGCGGGTGCCCTCCTCGCCGTGGTGAGGCGCCTTGTTGAGTGGCTGCCTGCGGATGTACAGATCCTGCCGACGCATCGCGATCTCGATCCGGCGCAACTGGAAGTCATGCGTTTGCGCGAGTTTTTGAACCGCTGAGCACTAAGCTCTGCGACCGGCGCCTCGTGCCACGGCTCCAGATGCGGCACACCTCTTTTAGGTCGAGTTCGTCGACCAAGCCGCCCCCTAAGGCAACGTTACCTTCACCAACTTCCCGCCCCGCACGTCCACCCGCTTCATCATCGAGCCGCCCTCGACGCGGTCGCCGGGGCCGTCCCACTTCACGCTGGTCGTGACGTACCAGACGCCGTCCGGGACGCGCGGGAAGGAGAAGCTGCCAGAGGCGTCGCAGGTGGTGCGGCGCAGGGTCGAGACGTAGAGCGGGTCGTCGCCGCTCTCGAACTTCACCGGGGCCAGGCTGGCGGCGCGGGTGCCGCGCGTGTCGTTGCCGAAGATCGCCGTCATGCGGGCACGGGCATAGGCGCTGTCGGGCAGGAGGTTGGCGGCCTGGCCGGCGCAGGTGTGGGTCGTGGCGCCCGCCTTCATGGTCGCGATGCCGCTCACCGTGTTGGCGCCGGCCTTGCGCGACCACTCGACCTCCGAGGCCTGGATCGGCCTCGACAGCGCGCTGGGCGGCGGCGGCGCGAAGGCCTGGTCGAACTGCGAGCAGCCGCCGAGGGCCACCGTGAGGCCTAGGGTGAGGCCGAGGGTGAGGCCGAGGCCAGGGGCGAGGATCGAGGCGAAAGGCTTCATGGGAGGGGCTGTCTCCAGGCGCTTGAGGACGGATCGAGGGGCGAAAACGCTAGACGACAACGCCGGTTGCCGGCCTGTGTTCCTTTTGTGGTTCGGCTAGGCTGGCCGGCATGACCCAGCCCGCCTCCTTCGCCGCCTTCCCTCTCCCCGCCGGCAGCGCCGACTGCCACGTCCATGTCTACGGTCCCTACGACCGCTTCCCCGCCATCCCCGGCGGCAAGTTCTCGCCGCTGCAGGCGACGCCGGTCGAGGCGCTGCTGGCGCTGTGGGACCGGATGGGCATCGCGCGTGGCGTGATCGTCCATGCGCTGGCGGCCGGCGGCGACAACGAGGTGACGCTCGACGCGCTGCGCCGCCATCGCGACCGGCTGCGCGGCGTGGCGATCCTGAAGCCCGAGGTGAGCGAGCGCCGGCTCGACGAGCTGAGCGAGGCAGGATTTCGGGGCGTGCGCATCAACCTGCTGCGCCAGGACGGCAAGCCGGTCTCCTCGGGCGGCATGAGCCTCGACGACCTTCTGGCGCTGGCGCCGCGCCTGCATGCGCGCGGCTGGCACGTTCAGCTCTGGGTCGAGACCGGCGACCTCAAGGAACTGGCGCCGACGCTGGAGAAGATGCCGTTCGACTTCGTGATCGACCATATGGGGCGCACGATGGCCGAGAAGGGCGTGGACTATCCAGGCTTCCGCGATTTCTGCGAGAAGCTGAAGACGGGACGCTACTGGTGCAAGCTCTCGGGCGCCGACCGCAACACCCGCCAGGGCGCCGGGCCGGGCGCGGCCTACGACGACACGGCGCCGTTCATGCAGGCGCTGGTCGCGGCCAATCCCGACCGGCTGGTCTGGGGCAGCGACTGGCCGCATGTCGGCCACGCCGCCGAGGCGATCCCGCAGGAGGAGGACCTGCTGCACCACTTCTTCCGCTGCGTGCCCGACGCGGCGGTGCGGAAGAAGATCCTCGTCGACAATCCGAAGGTTCTTTACGGGTTCTGATCTCCAAGCTGGGATTTTGCGATCGGGCCGTCACGCAACGGTCCTTCCCGAATACGCCTCACCCTGAGGAGCGATCCGCAGGAGCGCGTCTCGAAGGGTGGGAACGCGCACCACGCCTGTTGCCCATCCTTCGAGACGCGGCCTGCGGCCGCTCCTCAGGATGAGGTGGTGTGCGCTGTGCCCGAGACGACGGAGTCTTGGCTATTGCGCCGTCGTCGCCGCCAGCTCGCCGCCCGCGAGCACCACGATCTCGCCCTCGGCGAGCGGCCGCCAGTGGCCCGCGGTGACGGGCACGCTGGCGAGCAGCGACAGGTCCTGCGCGTCGTCCGTGGGATGGAGGGCAACGCCCGCTTCGGATTCGTGCGCGCTGTGCTCGGCGCGGTGCCTGTGCCGGAACCACAGGCCCGGGCCCATCGTGCCGTCGGCCTGGCGGCGGCGATGGCTGTGGCCGAACACGAACTCGCCGTCGCTGTAGAGGAAGTTGAAGGTGCCGAGCGGCCGCATCGCGGCGGCGAATTCCGTGATCGCTTCGAGCCGCAGCCCGAGCGGCGGAACGCGGCGGTGCCACAGCGGCGCGAGCCGTTCCAGCAGCAGGCAGAAGGCGCTTTCCGAATCGGTCTGGCCGACGGGGTGAAAGCGATGCGCCGGCTCGGCGGCGCGCGTCACGACCTCCTTGAGATCGCCGTTGTGCGCGAAGAGATGCGTGCGCCCGGCCAGCTCGCGCACGAAGGGCTGGGTGTTGGCGAGGCTGTTGCCGCCCTGCGTCGCGCGCCGGATGTGCGAGACGAGCTGGCGCGTCGGCAGGGTGCGGCGCTCGATGAAGTCGAGCCACGGGCTGTGGCTCGCCGGCTCCGGCTCCTTGTAGAGCCGCACCTCGTGGCCTTCATGGAACGCGACGCCCCAGCCGTCGACATTGCCGGTGGCCGCCGCGCCATGGCCCGCGAACTTGCGCAAAGAAAAGCTGGCGCGCATCGGCTTGCGGCTGGAAAGGCAGAAGAGTTCGCACATGAGGAAGGATTCTGACACCGTTTTTCAAATTCTGTCATCCTGAGCGCAGCGAAGGATCCTTACCGGAGAGGCGTTACGTGACTCACCACGACAACTGGGGCTGGCGGGCCCGGATCGGGCTGTTCATCGTCGGCAGCGAGGCGGTGCCGGAGGCCGAATGGTGGGCGATGGCGCCGCCGGGCGTGTCGGTGCATGCCGCGCGGGTGACGGCGCCTACGCCGTGGGCTAAGTGGCGCGCGGACAGGAGCGGCGTCGATCTTTCAGACGATCTGGCGCGCGGCGCGAAGCAGTTCTCGACCATGAAGCTGCAGGCCGTGGTCTTCGCCCATACGTCGAGCAGCGTCGTGGGTGGC
>JAKFVZ010000254.1 GCA_021732965.1 Reyranella sp. | reverse complement strand
GCCAAGAAGGAAGCCTAACAGGCGGCCGTCATCCTGGAACAGACCCGAAAGGTTGAGGAGCAGGCTCGTATCGCCGCGGCCCAGAAGGCGGCCGAATTGGCCAAATACGAGCCTCAGGTACTTGCGAAGGTGGTGTCCAACCTGAAGTCCTCGCCGAAAATGTACGGCGTGCTGCAGCCTGCTTGCAATTCAGCCGTCACATCGTCGAGTGCCCCATCCAGCCTGAAGCCAGCTCTCTATGAGACCTGCGTTAAGGCCGACGGCGCCATCGCCTATCAGAACGAGGTCTATCGTCGCATCGACGAAGCTGCGGCTCGGGTGAACAAGATGGACCCCAAGCCCGAGGCGGTCATTGCCAGTGCCACCGATATCCTCCTGGCGCCCGATCTTGGACTCGCCAACACCGCGGCCGGCCGGCTGGCAGAGGCGCGGTTTGCATCCGCAATCGAGCCTGTCGTCAAGAAAATCTCGGAATCCGTGTACAGCGAGCTCGAAACCGAGTTCGAGGGCAACGCCCTGATGACCGAGAAAGCCCAGCTGTTGCTCAAGAAGTTCTGTGAGCGTCGCTGGTCAAACGATGCCGCGACCAACACACGCATTTTCGAGAAGTGCGCGCAGCTGACCAAGGAGTCGAGCAGGCTGCAGTGCCGCAACGCCGTCAACGCGGTCGAGAAGGTCGGTATCGATCACTCCAACGTCATTCTCGCCGAGAGCGACGGCAAAATGCGCCCGATCAACTTTGGCCTGCTCGCCTGCTCCGCCGGCCGGGACGGCTTCTCGGTCATGCTGAAGTCCAGCTGGGTGCCGTTCAGCAGTTCGGTGTCGCTGATCATCTTCAACACGCACGGCGTCCGCAACGAGGTCGAGATCAAGCTGGAGAAGGCCAAAAAGGGCGGCAAGCCCTACTGGCACGCCACCGAGCTGCTTCAGGAGCGCCCGCCGATCGACGACATCTACATGATCCTGTCCTGCTTCCAGAACACATATGAGGACGCAGGTATGGAGGTACTGCTCAAGGGCGGGATCGCGTTCGGTGCTGCTCAATTCGGGGTCGATGCGGAGTCTTTTGGGCTTGGCCTTGGCGAGGCTCTGTGGAACGGCGCCAAATGCGGCACGTACAAGAACACCTGGAAGGCCAATATGCGGATGATGACCGACAGCGAGGCCGTCGTTGATACGGTCAACGGCTTGTTTTCCGCCATCCGCGACCTGGGGAAGTGACCCGCATGGTGGATCTCGTGCCATGCATGATCGCGTGGCACGATTGCCATCATGAGCGACACCGAATCCATTGATGAAGCCGACGGCGCGCGCCCTTACAGCCCTTCGGGGATGTATTTCGCCGACGGCACTCCGCACAAAGGCCAGGTCTTCGAGAACGAGGCCGGCAAGGCCTTTGGCGAGACCTATGAAGGCTGCATGCGTTGCAACGGCAGTGGCCGCTGGTCGAAGAACCGCCGCAAGGCCTGCATCGCATGTGAAGGCGAGGGTGAGAAGTTCATCCAGGCCCGGCTTTACACGCCGGCCGAGCTCGACGCCGCCGATCGCCGGCGCAAAAAGGCCGCCGAGACCCGCGTGACCAAACAGGCCGAGCGCGAGGCAAACATCATCGCCAAGCATCAGGCATTCGTCGAAGCCAATCCCGATCTCTGGGCGCGCGCGCTCGTCAGCGAGGACAAGTTCGTCCAGCGGCTTGTCATTGCCTCCCAGACCTGGGGCGGGTTGACTGACGCACAGCTGAAGGCACTCCCCGAGGCACTGGACCGGCTCGCCAACGAGCGCGCCTTCTATGCCAACTCCGTACCGGTCGGGACCCCAGGCGAGCGCATGGACATCGTGGTGACCTGCCGGGCGAAGTCGTCATTCTTGTCCAAGAAGTTCAAGGGCCGCGGGATGCAGGAAGTCCACCTGACCTCGATGGCCGACGATGAGGGGCGCGCTTTCGTGTCGATCACGTCAGCCTTCACGCTGGATGTCGGCGACAAGGTCCTGCTGCGCGGCACCGTCAAAGGGCATGACGAGCGACCCGGCTGGCCGCGGACGGTCCTGAACCGCGTCGCCGTGCTCGAAGTCATCTCGACGCTCGCCTCGAGGCAGGAAGCCGAAGCCGCCGAACAGGTGCGCGAGGAAGAATGGGACCACGCCTCCGCCCCCTCGATGTAGGATGCGGGCTACGCTGCGCAGCGAAGGAATCGTCACGCCATGGAAATCAGGACCCGAAGCTCGTTCCTCATGGATGTGCTGCGCGACGTCGCGGCCGGCAAGCTCGTGCCCGCATCGTTCCAGCGCCCCTATGTCTGGAGGCGGCCGGATGTCGAAGCATTCTGGACCAGCATCACCAAGGAATGGCCGATCGGCTCAATCCTGATCTGGGAGCCGGATGCGTCTGTCGATGTCTCCAGGGCCGGCCGTACCAGGTTGGGCCCGATCGAGCCCGCAGGTGAGCCGAAGGGCATCATCCTCGATGGCCAGAATCGGCTCGCGACCTTCGCCTGGTCGCTGCGGATGCCTGGCGACCCGATGCCTGACCCTTCACTGCTGTCAGAGGCGGAAGCTGAGGTCTGGGGCTCGAAGCAGTTGTTCGTCTTCGACACCCACGAGCGGCGTTCCCGGTTCGCACATGAAGACGAGGTGATGGGCGATCACCTGATCGTGCCGGCCTGCATCGTGCACGACTCGACCAAGCTCTGGCCTTTCATCCGTAAGCGCGAGAAGCAGATCGACATCTCGGACGAGGCCATCACGTGGCTCGATCATTTCGGCAAGGCTGTTCGCTCGGCCCAGTGCACCACGACCATTCTTGATCGCGCCTCGCCGGCCGACGCATTCGATGCGTTCCGGCATATTGCCAGGGTCGGCGTACCGATGTCGGAACAGGACTTCGCCGATGCCATGGCCTGGGCGCTCGAAGACGCCCCGGCCGCGCCGTCGCTCTAGGCGGCGATTGCTGCAGCCGGCCTGGCGATCAGGCCTGCCGCGATGGCTGCCTCGCGGAACACTGCTTCCATGACCGGCGCGCAGACGCCGTTGCCGATGACCTTGGTCTGCGACCGGACCGTCCCGCTCCCCAGCTTGAAGCCCGTCGGCAGGCCCATGGCCCGCTTGAGCTCCTCGACCTGAAGCATGCGGATCGTGTGGCCCTTGGTGCCAGGCTCGACCAGGGCGAACCGTCCGAGCGTCGTCACCG
>JAKFVZ010000204.1 GCA_021732965.1 Reyranella sp. | reverse complement strand
CTACGGCGTTCTGCAGTTGCAGAAGAAAGTCCGCCGCACGGGCACGCTGGTGCGCTGATGAGCGAGGCCCTCAAGGAACTGGCAGCCCATATCGCGCAGGCGGGCGTGGTGTCGAAGACCGAACTGCGCCTCGGCGAGCTGATGCTCGAGACGACGCCGGACAAGGTGCTGGCGCTCCTGACCTTTCTGCGCGACGACCCGAAGTGCCTGTTCAAGCAGCTGATCGACATCTGCGGCGTCGACTGGCCCGAGCGCGAGAAGCGTTTCGACGTCGTCTACAATTTGCTCAGCCTGAAACTCAATCAGCGCATCCGCGTGAAGGTGGCGACCGACGAGACGACGCCGGTGCCGTCGGCCGCGCCGGTCTTCAGCTCGGCCGGCTGGTTCGAGCGCGAGACCTACGACCTCTACGGCGTCTGGTTCTCCGACCATCCCGACCTTCGCCGGATCCTGACGGACTACGGCTTCGAAGGGCACCCGCTGCGCAAGGACTTCCCGTTGACCGGCTTCGTCGAGCTGCGCTGGGACGACGTGCAGAAGCGCGTGGTCTACGAGCCGGTGAAGCTCGCCCAGGAGTTCCGCCGCTTCGACTTCCTCAGCCCTTGGGAAGGCGCGCCGCAGATCCTGCCGGGCGACGAGAAGGCCCAGGAAAAGGCTGCCGAACCGGCGAAGGCGAACTGACATGTCCGACGTCGAGATCAAGACCCTGACGATGAACTTCGGGCCGCAGCATCCCGCGGCCCACGGCGTGCTGCGCCTCGTCGTCGAGATGGACGGCGAGATCGTCGAGCGCTGCGATCCGCATATCGGGCTGCTGCATCGCGGCACCGAGAAGCTGATCGAGTACAAGAGCTACCTGCAGGCGGTGCCTTACTTCGACCGGCTCGACTACGTGTCGCCGATGAACCAGGAGCATGCCTACGCGCTCGCCGTCGAGAAGCTGCTGGGCATCGAGGCGCCGGAGCGGGGACAGTATATCCGCGTGCTGTTCTCCGAGATCACGCGCATCCTGAATCATCTGCTGAACGTCACGACCTTCGCGATGGATGTCGGCGCGCTGACGCCGCCGCTCTGGGGCTTCGAGCAGCGCGAGCTGCTGATGGAATACTATGAGCAGGTGAGCGGCTCGCGCATGCATGCGGCCTATTTCCGGCCGGGCGGCGTTCACCAGGACCTTCCGGACGGCATGCTCGACTCCATGGATGGATGGATCAAGCAGTTCTATCCGTTCATGAAGGACATCGAAAACCTGCTGAACGACAATCGCATCTTCCGTCAGCGCACGGTCGACATCGGCGTCGTCTCGGCGGAGCAGGCACTCGACTGGGGGTTCTCGGGTCCGCTGATCCGCGCCTCGGGCCTGCCGTGGGACCTGCGCAAGTCGCAGCCCTACGATGTCTACGAACGCATGGATTTCGACATCCCGGTCGGCAAGACCGGCGACTGCTATGCCCGTTACTTGGTGCGCATCGAGGAGATGTATCAGAGCGTCCGCATCATGGAGCAGTGCGTGAAGGCGCTGCGCACGGTGGGCGGTCCGGTCCGCGTCGACGACCGAAAGATCTCGCCGCCGCGCCGGGGCGAGATGAAGGGTTCGATGGAGGCGCTGATCCATCACTTCAAGCTCTACACCGAGGGCTACAAGGTGCCGGCGGGCGAAACTTACACGGCGGTCGAGGCGCCCAAGGGCGAGTTCGGCGTCTATCTCGTGTCCGATGGCACCAACAAGCCGTACCGCTGCAAGATCCGCGCTCCCGGGTTCCCGCACCTGCAGGCGCTCGACATGATGACCAAGGGCCACCAGCTCGCCGACATGTCGGCGAACATCGGTTCCCTCGACATCGTGTTCGGCGAGATCGACCGCTAGGAGACGAAGCGATGGCGATGATCACCGCCGACCCCAAGGACGTCCCTCAGGTCGCGCACTTTTCCTTCACGCCCGAGTACATGGCGAAGGTCGAGGAGCAGATTGCGCATTACCCGCCGGGCCGTCAGGCCAGCGCCGTGATCGCGGTGCTCGACCTCGCGCAGCGTCAGCAGGGCTGGCTGCCGCGCGCGGCGATGAACGAGGTGGCGCGCATCCTCGATATGGCGCCGATCCGCGTCTACGAGGTCGCGACGTTCTATACGATGTTCCAGCTGCGGCCGAAGGGTAAGTACCTGCTGCAGGTCTGCACCACGACGCCGTGCTGGCTGCGCGGCTCGGATGCGGTGATGAAGGCCTGCCAGCATGCCGCCGATGGCGAGACGTTCAGCGTGCAGGAGGTCGAGTGCCTCGGCGGCTGCGTGAACGCGCCGGTCGTGCAGATCAACGACGATTTCTACGAGGATCTCGACGAGGCCTCGATCAACAAGGTGCTCGACGCGTTCCGGCGCGGCGAGACGCCGAAGCCCGGACCGCAGGTGGACCGCCAGACGTCGGCGCCCGAGGGCGGCCTGACGACGTTGAAGGGCGAGTAGAACGATGCTGAGCGACAAGGACCGCATCTTCACCAACCTTTACGGCGTCCACGACTGGCGCCTCGCCGGCGCCCGTGCACGGGGTGCCTGGGACAACACCAAGGCGATCCTCGACAAGGGCGTCGACTGGATCATCGACGAGATGAAGAAATCCGGCCTGCGCGGCCGTGGCGGTGCCGGCTTCCCGACCGGCATGAAGTGGTCCTTTATGCCGAAGGAAGTGAAGGATCGTCCGCATTATCTCGTCGTGAACGCCGACGAGTCCGAGCCGGGCACCTGCAAGGATCGCGACATCATGCGTCACGATCCGCACCTGCTGATCGAAGGCTGCCTGGTTGCCGGCTTCGCGATGCGCGCCAATGCCGGCTACATCTACGTGCGCGGCGAGTTCTACAATGAGGCGCAGCACCTGATCGCCGCCGTCAAGGAGGCATACGACGCCGGCCTGCTCGGCAAGAACGCCTGCGGATCGGGCTGGGACTTCGACCTCTACGTCCATCGCGGCGCCGGCGCCTATATCTGCGGCGAGGAGACCGCGCTGCTGGAGAGCCTCGAGGGCAAGAAGGGCATGCCGCGGCTGAAGCCGCCGTTCCCGGCGGGCGCCGGCCTCTATGGCTGCCCGACCACGGTGAACAACGTCGAATCGATCGCCGTCGCGCCGACCATCCTGCGCCGCGGTGCTGCCTGGTTCGCCGGCATCGGCCGTCCGAACAACACCGGCACCAAGCTCTTC
>JAKFVZ010000611.1 GCA_021732965.1 Reyranella sp. | reverse complement strand
ACTGCGGGGCAATGCCGACCTCGACGCGGTAGGCGGCAAGGGCCGGGCGTCCTTTTCGCTGCCGGAGGCCCGGAGCTTCGAGTTGCCGGCCGGCACGCTCTTTCCGACCACTCATCTTGCGCTCGTCCTCCAGCACGCGCGCGACGGTGACAAATCGGCGTCCTATCTGGTGTTCGACGGGGCCCGGCTGGACGGTGCCTTCCAGGTGAACGCGGTGATCGGCCGGCCGCCGCGGCAGACGGGAGCGCCGGTCGTGAGGGGCGACGTGGCCCTCCTGCGCAATCAACCCTCATGGGGCGTGCGCTTCGCCTTCTTCGCGACGGGTGACCAGGGCGCCCATCCCGAGTACGAATTGGCCCTCGACTTGCTGGGCAATGGTATCGCCCGCTCGATGTTGCTCGACTACGGCGAGTTCGCCGTGGACTCCCGTCTCGTTCAACTCCAAGCCCTGCCGAGGCCAAGATGCTGAATCGCCGCCTGCTTGCGCCCGCCGTCGTTTTAGCCGTCCTGGCCTCTCCGGCGATGGCGCAGGAGATGGCGCCGCATCGCGCTGCGTACGACGTCGGCTCGATCGAGAACGGAAAGCCGAGCGGGGGCACGCGGGGCACCTACGCCTACGAGCTGAAACAGACCTGCGACGGCTATGTCATCCATCAGCGGCTGCGCCTCGAAGCCTCCGGCCAGCGTTCGGCCGTGGTGAGCGAACAGCAGACGCAGATGACCGAGAGCAAGGATGGCCGGAAGCTGACCTTCGAGCATCGCGCGGTCGCGGGCGGCAAGCAGACGAGCCTGATCAAGGGCGAGGCGATCATGTCCGACGACGGCACCGGGCAGGCGCGCTTCAGCGATCCCGAGGGGCAGACCGTGGCCCTGCCGAAGGGAACGCTCTTCCCGGTCGCCATTGCGCGCGCCACCATTCGTGCCGCCAAGGCCGGCGAAAACGGCCTCGACGCCCTGTTCTTCTTCGGCGACAAGGTGAAGCCGCCGCAGCAGGTCAATGCCGTCATCGGCAAGGTGCCGAGGCGACTGGCCGACGTGAAGATCCCCGAGGGGGCGGAGGAGCTGGTCGACGGCCGCACCCGGATTTATTACCGCGCCGGTTTCTTCGACGCCGAGGCGAAAGGCCAGGGCGAGCCGGCCTTCGAGATGAGCAGTGTCACGCTCGACAACGGCATCGAACTCTACGGCACCCATGAGCAGGGCGAGGGTGGCATCGAATACCGCATCACCCGCCTCGAGCCGATCCCCAAGCCCGAGTGTAAGTGAAGCATTCCTTGCTACGCTCGGGATGACACCTACTTTTGTTAGCTATTGCGTGTCATCCCGAGCGTAGCGAGGGATCCTTGCTCTTCAAGCCGGCCACAGCCAGGCGGCGCCGCGCACGCCGCTCGAATCGCCGTGGACGGGCGGGCGCAGTCTGGTCGCGATCCTGTCGCGTTCGGAGAAAATGTAGTCCTTCCACAATTCGGGTACGCGCTCGTAGAGCTGCGGGATTTTCGACAGGCCACCGCCCAGCACGATGACGTGCGGGTCGAGCAGGTTGACCACGTTGGCGAGCGAGCGGGCGAGGCGGTCGCAATAGCGTTCGAGGCACTCCGACGCGAATTTTTCGCCCGTGGCGGCCGCCTCGGCGATGTCGGTGGCGCGCAACTCGCTTCCTGACGCCTTCAGATACTGGGCCTGGAAAGCCGGGCCGCTCAGCCAGGACTCCACGCAGCCTTTCCGGCCGCAATAGCATTGCGGTCCCGGGCGTTCGTCGTCGCGGGGCAGGGGCAGCGCGTTGTGCCCCCATTCGCCGCCGACCGACTGGGCACCGACCACCGGCCTGCCGTCGATAACGACGCCGCCGCCGACGCCCGTCCCGAGGATGACGCCGAAAACGATCGGCGCACCGGCGCCCGCGCCGTCGGAAGCCTCCGAGACGGCGAAGCAGTTGGCGTCGTTGGAAAAGCGGATGTCGGTGCGGTCGAGGACCTGCTTCAGGTCGACATCGAGCGGTCGCCCGTTCAGCCGGGTCGAGTTGGCGTTCTTGACCAGACCCGTGGCGGGCGAGATCGCGCCGGGATGCCCGATCCCGACGCGGCACGTCTCGCCGACCTGCGCTTCGAGTTCGCGGATCACGCCGGCGACGGCCTCGAGGGTTGCCTCGTAGCTGTCGCGCGGCGTGGGAACGCGCAGGCGAGCGCGTTCCCTGCCGTCGTCCGCGAGGACGATGCCCTCGATTTTCGTGCCGCCGAGATCGATACCGATGCGCATGGTCACTATGGATTAGCGGGGAGGAACTTGAAGATCTCGGCCGGCTTGAACTGGCCCGACGTCTCGCCCGAAAAGACCTCGCCGCTCTGGATTGTGAGCTTCTTCACGGGCGCACCAGGCTTCAGGTCGAGCCTGTCGAACGACACCCAGAAGGTGTTGGGCCGGGTGGCCGAATCGAAATAGTAGACGAGGTTCTTCTGGTCCGAGACGGTCCGCCAGATGGTCGACGAGATGTTCGGCTGGTCGGGCGTGGTGATGCCGAGTGGCACGCTGACGGCGCGCATGACGCTCATGACGCTGGCAACCGCCTGGAAGGTGAAGGACTGCTCCGGTACGCCCTGGATGTAGTTCTTGTCCTTCTGCCTTGGGATCGCGGACAGGAGGAACGACGCGCGGGCGAAGCGGTCGGCGGCCCGGTTGGTGCCGGGCAGGAAGGTGAGGCCGCCGATGCCCTGCCAGTAGGTGTTGAGCGCGAGCTGCTCGTCGTAGATCGGCGAGTTGGTCATGACGGTGTATTGCTTGCCGTGATGGATCACGAGCTTGCCGTTCACATACTCGAGGATCGCCGAATCGCCCGAAGCATCCGAAAGCGAGAGGTGCAGGGTCGACGGTGCGCCGTTGGGAAGCGGCGGCGCGTAGATGTTGAAGGGCTCGGCGCGGAGCGCTTCCACCGCCTCGGCCACAGTGGCGAAACTGTCGAGCGTATATTGCAGCCAGGTCGACAGCGACATGTCGGGCTTGCCGGCAACCGGCTTGGGATACTGGGACTCGGCGAGGTAGAGCAGGTTGGCGACCAGCCCTTTCTCGTTCATGCCGTCGGTGCTGCCGGCCTCGTAGCCCGAGACGATCACGCTGCCGTACTTAGAGGTCCATTCCGCGGATTTCGGACCGGCCGCCCAGTTTCGCTTCATGCCGGCCGGCAGGGCCCACAGATTGGACGACAT
>JAKFVZ010000381.1 GCA_021732965.1 Reyranella sp. | reverse complement strand
GACCAGCGTGCTCGCCGCAACGACGGAGACGACGCCCACGCCGAATAGCGCCCAATGACCGAGGATGTCGCCGACGATCGACAGCGGCACCATCTTCGCGATCATGCTGCCGACGATGCCCTGAGCAACGCCGAACACCGGCACGGGATAGTTCACCTTGCCGCCCCACGAGGCGAAGACGATCCCCGAGATCAATGGCCCCAGCATCAGCGCCGCCGGGGCATGCAACCAGAGCATCAAGGCGGTGACCGGCACGGTGATCGCGATCAGCGCGGACCACGACACAGCGTGCCGGCCGAGCACTCTCACCCGACGGCTCGCGTCTCGAAAAGAAGACAAGGATCCTTCGCTGCGCTCAGGATGACACCGTCTTTTTCATTGGCGCAGCGAAGGATCCTTGAATCATCGTCAGGTCACGAACTCCTCGGCCTCGCCGTTCATGCCGCGGATCGTTTCCATCAGCTCGACCGCCGCCGCGGCCAGCCTTGCATCATCCGTGCCGCGCAGGACCAGCGAGACGCTGGGCTTGCCGTTGCGGAACGCCGGATAGGAGCCGATATCGACATCCTCGTAGCGCTTCTGCAGGGAGCCCAGCGGCTCGGCGATGATGCCCTCGGGCAGGTTGGTGCGCACGGTGCGCGAAACGACGGGGACGCCCCCGACCAGCCGGTGCTTCATCGACTGGAACATCGCTTCCGCGACCTTGGGAATGCCGGCGAAGGTGAAGACGTTTTCCATCTGGAAGCCCGGCGCCACCGAGACCGGATTGTCGACCAGCACGCCGCCATGCGGCACCCTGGCCATGCGCCGTCGCGCCGGGGTGAACAGGGCCGGGTCGCCGTAGTGCTTCGTCATGCGCGCCACCGCCTCCGGATGCTCGGAGATGCCGACCCCGAAGGCCTTGGCGATGCAGTCCGCCGTGATGTCGTCGTGGGTCGGTCCGATGCCGCCGGTGGTGAAGACATAGTCGAACCTGGCGCGCACCTCGTTCAGCGTCGCCACCACCGTGGCCTCAACGTCGGGTATGACCCTCGCCTCCATGACGCGGACGCCGAGCTTGCCCAGCTCGGTGGCGAGGTACTGGATGTTGGAATCGCGGGTGCGGCCGCTCAGGATTTCGTTGCCGATCACGAGGATGCAGGCGGTTACGATTTTTGCCGGGTCTGACATGCGGGGCCTGCGTAATTATCGTGTGGTTTCAGGACCCTAGCGGACACGGGACGATGGGCCAAGCCGTCGGCCCGGCCTTGTTACCGGCCGTATCGCATGCCAAATAGGGCGCATGACAAATTCCCGCGAAATCGTCGACGACAGCGCCGACTATTGGCGCCGCGACGAGCGCACCATCAAGCTGCATGGGCCGGAAGGCTTCGCCGGCATGCGCCGCGCCGGCCGCCTGGCCGCCGAAACCCTCGATTTCATCACGCCCTACGTCCAGCCCGGCGTCACGACCGACGAGTTGAACACGCTCTGTCACGACTACATCCTGGATCACAAGGCGATCCCGGCCCCGCTGAACTATCGCGGCTTCCCGAAGTCGATCTGCACCTCGATCAACTTCGTGGTCTGTCACGGCATCCCGTCGAACCAGCGGCTGCAGAACGGCGACATCATCAACATCGACGTAACCGTCATCGTCGACGGCTGGTACGGCGACACCAGCCGCATGTTTTTCGCAGGCGACGTCAGCGTGAAGGCCCGCCGTCTGTGCGACGTCACCTACGAGGCGATGATGCGCGGCATCGCGGCGGCCAAGCCCGGCGCCCATGTCGGCGACATCGGCCATGCCATCCAGTCCTATGTCGAGGCGCAGCGCTATTCCGTCGTGCGCGACTTCTCGGGCCACGGACTTGGTCGCATCTTCCACGACGCACCGAACATCCTGCACTACGGCAAGAAGGGCACGGGGCCCGTGCTGAAACCCGGCATGTTCTTCACCGTCGAGCCGATGGTGAATGCCGGCACCTGGCAGGTGAAGATCCTGAGCGACGGCTGGACGGCGATCACGCGCGACAAGCAGCTCTCGGCGCAATTCGAGCATTCGGTCGGCATCACCGAGACCGGCGTCGAGTTCTTCACCTTGTCGCCGAAGGAACTCAGCAAGCCGCCGTACAATCTCGGCGACACGAAGACGTCGCAACCGGTGACGGCGTAATCCTCATCGGAGCGCGCCACTCCAGTGGCGCTCGGACCTCTGCAATCGATGACGCATGAGCGCCGCTGGAGTGGCGCGCTCCATTGATGCATGCGATCTCTCTTCCGCCGTCCTCATTGTCTGTTGGACTCTTCCGACCTAGCATCCGCACCGGTTCGGGGAGACTTTCATGCAGGAATTACCAAGACGCGGGCTGCTCGTCGGCGCCACGGCCGCCGTGTCGATGTTGGGCACCGCCGCACCGACGTCCGAAGCGCAAGCACAGCCCCAGCCGCCACGCCCGGCCCGGGCGGAATTGCGCGAGCCGGTCGTACTGACCTCCAGGGACGGCGTGCTCGAAGTCAGGCTTTCGGCGGCCCAGGGCGAGGTGAAGCTCGATACGGTCGCGCAGCCCGTGAAGAACTTCCTGCTGCTCAACTATGAACTCGTGCGCGGGGCGGCCTCCGACGGACGGAAATCGGGCAAGAACCTCTATCCCGCCCCTACGCTGCAGGTCTTCCCGGGCGAACGCCTGATCGTCCATTTCGAGAATGGGCTGAGTGGCCTCACGATCCGTGATTTCTACAATCCGGCCTATGTCGCCAACGACAAGACGGTGCCGATCTACCCCGAGCAGCTCGCGGAGTCGCCCCTCAACCTGCACACGCACGGCCTGCACGTGAGCCCGAAGGGCAACGCCGACAACGTGATGCTGCACATGGCGGCGGGTACGTCGAACACCTTCACCTACGACATCCCGAAAGCACACCCGCAGGGCGCGTACTGGTATCACAGCCACCTGCACATGCTGACGACGGCGCATGTCTACTTCGGCATGGTCGGCCTGCTGGCGATCGGGCGTCTCGATGGCAGCCTGCCGGTCGTCACCGAAAAGCGCATCCCGATCCGCAACATGATGCTGCAGTACAATTACGTGTTCGATCGCGCCGGCGGCAGCGCCCAGCTCAACAACCCCTACTGGCCGCAATTCGTCAGCACGATCACGCCGCCCCAGGAGGGCGAGCTGGCCAAGGGCACCTACCGTCCGCTGATGACGCCCACGAATTTCACCG
>JAKFVZ010000107.1 GCA_021732965.1 Reyranella sp. | reverse complement strand
GATCGAACGGCCGGACGGCACGTCTCTCCAGCCTGGCGATCGCATCGCGACCATCACGGGTCCGGCGCGCGGGATGCTGACCGCCGAGCGGGTCGCGTTGAATTTCCTCGGCCACCTGAGCGGCGTCGCCAGTGGCGCGGCCACGCTGGTCGAGGCGGTGCGCGGCCACAAGGCGCGCATCTGCTGCACGCGCAAGACCATGCCGGGATTGCGCGCGCTGCAGAAATACGCCGTTCGTGTCGGTGGCGGCATGAACCATCGCTTCGGTCTCGACGATGGCGTCCTCATCAAGGACAACCACGTCGCCGTGGCGGGCGGCATCCGGCCGGCGATCCTGGCGGCGCGCCGCGGCGTCGGCCATCTGGTGAAGATCGAGGTCGAGGTCGATACGCTGGATCAGCTCGAAGAGGCGCTGGCGACCAGTACCGACGCGGTCCTGCTCGACAACATGACGCCAGACCAGCTCGCCACCGCGGTCCGCATGATCGACGGTCGCGCCATCGCCGAAGCCTCGGGCCGCATCACGCCGCAGACGGCGCCGGCGATCGCGGCCAGCGGCGTCGATCTCATCTCAGCCGGCTGGCTGACCCACAGCTCCAGCGTGCTCGACATCGGCCTCGACTGGCAGACCTAGAGATCCCTCACCCTGAGGAGCGCTCCGCAGGAGCGCGTCTCGAAGGGTGGGCACGCGCACCGCGTTTGTTGCCCATCCTTCGAGACGGCCACTTCGTGGCCTCCTCAGGATGAGGTAGTGGTGCAAGGACTCCGACGTCAGTTGCTGACCTCGCAGTGCTTGCCCATCTCCTTGCAGACCCGCAGCACCGCTTGCACGACCAGCGACGCGGTCGAGCCTTCGCCGGGGCCCGCATGGCCCGCGATCATGAGCTGGGAGACATCGTCGTTGAACGGCACCACGTTCAGCGTCGCGGTCCGGTCGCCCTCGGCGATCTGGATGCGGCGCTGCCCGGGATCCTGCATCAGGATGCGCACCGACGGGTTCTTCCGCGCGAGTTCCAGCGCCGTCGAGAAGATCTTGTCGGCATGGGCGTCGAGCAGCACCGTCGCGAAGTCGTAGCCGGCCCGTCCGTTCTGCTGATTGCCGCCCTCGGTAATCTGATGGATGCGGCCCAGCGCCTTGCGTGCCACGAACACCCATTGCGCCTGCGCCGGCGCGAACGGCAACAGAAGGCCAACGAGCACGGTGGCCGCGACGAGAGGTCTGAATATCTGGCGCATGCATCGTCTCGCTTCAGGGAGCCGCATACTACGCCAGTGTCGCCAGCGATGAAGCCGAGAATGGCGCCAGGTCGGCGAAGCGGCCGGCGCGCACCTTGGCGGCCCATTGCGGATCGGCGAGCAGCGCGCGCCCGACCGCGACGAGGTCGAACTCGCCCTTTTCCAGCCGCGCTTCCAGTTCGCCGAGATCTCCGATCTCGGAATCCTCGCGCGTCCGGAAGGTCTGCACGAAGTCAGCGCCCTTGAGGCCGACCGAACCCACGGTGATCGTGGGCCTGCCGGTAAGCTTCTTGGTCCAGCCCGCGAGGTTGAGCGTCGAGCCCTCGAACTCGGGCTCCCAGAAGCGGCTCGTCGAGCAATGGAAGATGTCGGTGCCGGCTTCCGTCAGCGGCTCGAGGAAACGCGCGAGTTCGTCGGGTGTCAGCGCGAGCCGCGCCGTGAAATCCTGCTGCTTCCACTGCGAAAAGCGGAAGATGATCGGGTAGTCCGCACCGACGCGCGCGCGGATCGCCTTCACGATGTCGGCCGCGAAACGCGTGCGCTGCACGAAATCGCCACCCCAGGCGTCGCTGCGCTTGTTCGAGCCGTCCCAGAAGAACTGGTCGATCAGGTAGCCGTGCGCACCGTGGATCTCGACCGCGTCGAAGCCGATCTCCCGGGCGACGCCGGCGGCGCGGCCGAAGGCGTCGATCGTGTCGGCGATGTCGGCGTCGCTCATCGGCGGGCCGACCGGCTTGCCCGACGCGGCCAGACCCGACGGACCGTCGGACGGCGCCTCGGGATTCCGGCCGGTGCCGGTCTTGCGCATCATGCCCTGGTGCCAGAGCTGCGGCGCGATCTTGCCGCCCGCGCCATGGACTTCGGCGACGACACGCCGCCAGCCTTCGAGGCTCGCGGGCGAATGGAAGTCGGGCACATTGGTGTCGTTGGAGGCCGCCGGCCGGTCGACCGTCGTGCCTTCGGTGATGATGAGACCGACACCGCCCTCGGCGCGGCGTCGATAGTAGGCCGCCACGTCGGCACCGGGGATGCTGTCGGGGCTCTTGGAGCGCGTCATCGGCGCCATCACCAGACGGTTGGAGAGCGACAGCGACTTCGACTCGAACGGACGAAACAGCGGGCTGGTCATGGAATTCTCGCTCATGGAAAGGTGATGTCGCCGTAGGGATAGAATTTCTTCAGATCGACGTGCCGGTACGGCAGGCCGTCGAGCCGCACCGTGCCGAGGAAGGGCTCGACCGGCTCGACCAGCAGGATCGTCCTTGCAATGCCGCTGTCGTCGAAGCCGCGGCGGAAGTGGACGCGCGACTTGATGGCGATCGCCTTGAACTGCGCAAGGTCAAATCCGACGAGATCCGACGGTTCCATCACCTGCGTGAGATAGCGGCTGATCAGCACGACATTGCCTCGGCCGAAGCCGACGCTCACCCAGAGTGTGCCAAACGCTTCCACCACACCCACGACCCGCCCGGCAATGCGCACCGGCTGGCCTGCGGATTCGTCGGCAAGGCCGCCGATCTCCCGGTCGAACGGGTCACCCACCTTTACACCCGCGGCCTTCAACTCATCGATGGCCTTGGCGTCGGCGATGGTGGCGATCAGCACGTCCGACAGATCCTGCTCGATCACTTCCTTTAGGATCCAGGTCGCATAGCCCGAGCGGTCGCTATGGTCGGCCAGCACGACCGGAGTCTCGCCACGCGCCATCGCCTCCTTGGCGAGCCGGACGCCTTCGGGAATCGGATAGACTTTGGCGGTGTTCAACAGCGCCTCGCGGCGGCGCCACGCCCAGGACGACATGTCGTCGGCGACCTTGCGGGCCAGCGCTGCATTGCCATTTGTCATGACCTGGAAGGTCATGCCGACATCGGGCACGTCGGCGAAGGGAAAGCCGAAGAACACGTTCACGAACACGTCGGGCTCGCGCGCTTCCCAGACGAGCGCGCGCTGCACCAGGTCCATCCACGGCGAGGCGC
>JAKFVZ010000609.1 GCA_021732965.1 Reyranella sp. | reverse complement strand
CGGGCGCCCCGGCCACGGGTGGCTTCTATAGTTTCCCGATCACGCGGGGTACGACCCAGCCCCCCGCGACTCCCTGCGTGACGACTGCCGCCGCGACCATGACGCCCTGTCACGTCGAGGGCTCCACTTCGACCACGGGGCCGTTCCTCAATACCGGCCGACAGTTCTACGCCGGGTTCCACTATCTATTCGATCCGGTGAATGGCTTCGCGGGCTATGCATTGTCCGACTCCGGCCTGAACACCACGGCGACGCTCAGTCCGCTTCTGGCCCTGACCGGAACGGTCGCGCTCAACAACAACTTCGCCACCGACTTCGAAACCTACCTGATGGGCAACACGACGCTCAGCCAGTCCGGAACAGGTACCTTCTCGGGAACGATCTCCGGGCCGGGCGGACTCACGATCAGCGGCGGACGGGTCAATCTCACGGGCACCAACACCTACACCGGCGGCACGACGGTGAGCACCGGCGGCATTCTCGCCATCGATTCCAACGTCCGGCTGGGCGATCTGGCGACCGGGCTCACGCTGAACGGCGGAACGTTCCTGCCGACCACCTCCTTCACCCTGCCGCGCGCGATCACGATGGGCGCCGCCGGCGGTACGTTCGATACCAACGGCCTCGACCTGACTCTCGGCACGGCAGTGAGCGGCCCCGGCGGCCTCGCCAAGAACGGCATCGGCATCCTCACCCTCTCCGGCGCCAACAGCTACGCCGGCGGCACGACGGTCAACGCCGGCACGCTGCGGCTGGCGCCGGGCGCATCCTTGCCCACGACCGGCCCGCTCGCCATGAACGGCGGCATCCTCGACCTCAACGGCAACAACCTCGCGATCGGGTCTCTCTCGGGCCTCGGCGGCAGAATCGAACTGGGTGCCAGCACGCTGACCGTCGCCGAACAGGGCAACACGAGCTTCGCGGGTATCCTCGCCGGTACCGGCGGCCTCACGATGCAGGGACCGGGCGATCTGTCGCTCACCGGCGCCAACACCTATACCGGCCCGACCAACGTCACCGGCGGCCGCCTGGCCATCGACGGCAGCATCACCAGCGACGTCACGGTCGGCGCCGGCGGCAATCTCGGCGGCATCGGCACCATCAATGGCACGGTGACCAACAGCGGGATCGTTTCGCCGGGCAATTCGATCGGCACACTGAACGTCGTCGGCAGCTTGACCCAGGCCGCTGGCAGCAGCTTCCAGGTCGAGACCAACGCCGCTGGCCTGGCCGACCGAGTCAATGTTAGCGGCGCGCCGGGCACCGCCACCATCGCTGGCGGCACCGTGACCCTGACCGGCGCATCCGGCGTCTATGCGCCCAGCACCACCTATACCATTCTCAATGCCACGGGCGGCGTCACCGGCACCTTCGCCAACGCCAACAGCTTCTTTCCCTTCCTGCAGGCGTCGCTCACCTACGACGCCACCAACGTCTTTCTGACGCTCAAGCCCGGCGGCTTCGGCGCCGGCGCCGTCACCGCCAACCAGGCCGCAATCGGCCGCGTGCTCGATGCGAGCGTCGCGGGTTCCACCGGCGATCTCGCCACCATCATCGGCACCATGGCCACCTACACCTCGGCGCAGGGCCAGGCGGCGATGAACGCCATCAGCGGCCAGAACTACTCGGGCTTCGGCACCGCCAACCTGGGCGGCGGCCTGCTGTTCATGAACTCGCTCGGCCAGCAGATGGGGCTCGCCCGCGGTGGCTTCGGCGGCGGCCAGCGCGTGGCCCTCGCACAGGCCTGCGAGACCGGCCTCACCGACGCCTGCGAAGCCGGGACACCAAGCCCCTGGAGCCTGTGGGCCAGCGCGCTCGGCGGCACCGGCAGCGTTGCCGGCAACGGCAACAGCGCCACCCTCACCTACAATGCCGGCGGCTTCGCCACCGGCCTCGATTATCGCTTCGATCCCCGCTTCCTCGCCGGCTTCGGCGTGGGCTTCAGCAGCGGCAACCAGTGGGCCAGCGGCTTCAGCGGCCAGGGCACCACCAGCAGCTACCAGGCCAGCCTCTACGCCTCCTTCGTCCAGGGCGCCTTCTATCTCGATGGTTTGGCCGGCTACGGCTACAACGACAACCAGATGACGCGCCAGATCGTGCTGCCGAACCTGGCCGCCCGCGTCGCCCAGGGCCGCGCCGGCGCCAACCAGTTCCTGGGCCAGGTCGAGGCCGGCTACCGCATCGGGATCCACGAACCGGCCGCAATGTCCGTGACGCCCTTCGCCCGTTTCCAGGGCATCACGAACAGCCAGTACGGCTTCACCGAAAGCGGCGCCGGCGCGCTCAATCTCTCCGTGGCGGCGCAGACCACCGGTTCCGCCCGCAGCGTGCTGGGCGCCGAGTTCGCCGGTGCCTTCGGCGCCGAGGGCCGCGAGAAGCTCGCCGTGCAGATGCGGCTGGGCTGGGCGCACGAATATGCCGACACCGCCCGCCCGGTGACCGCCGCCTTCGCCGGCGCGCCGGGCGCCAACTTCACCGTGTTCGGTGCCGCCCCGCAGCGCGACACCGCCACGCTCAGCCTCGCCGCCAGCACCGTCGTCGCCCAGGGCGTCTCCCTCTACGCCCGCTACGACGGCGAAGTGGGCTACGGCATATCGAGCCACGCCCTCAACGGCGGGTTCAGGGTGAACTGGTAGCCGGACGGAGAGGCTTTCGGGCTCTGGGGAACGACCTCAGTCCGCGGCTACCGCCGACCTGTTGAACTGCAGCTCGGCCAGTCGGGCATAGAGGCCGCCACGGCGCACCAGATCGGCATGAGTGCCGATGTCGGCCACCCGCCCCTCGTCGATGACGACGATCCGGTCCGCCTTCTGCACCGTGGCCAGGCGGTGGGCGATGACCAGGGTCGTCCGCTTGTGCATCACCCGGTCGAGGGCCTGCTGCACCGCCAGCTCGCTCTCCGCATCGAGCGCACTGGTCGCTTCGTCGAGCAACAGGACGGCCGGATCGCAGAGCAGCGCCCGGGCGATGGCGATGCGCTGGCGCTGGCCACCCGACAGACGTACGCCGCGCGCGCCAAGATCGGTCGCGAAGCCGTTGGGCAGGGCCTCGATGAAGCCCAGCGCCGAGGCGGCTTCGGCGGCCGCCTTCACCTCTGCGTCGCTGGCCTCGGGCCGGCCGTAGCGGATGTTGTCGGCCACCTAGGCGCTGAACAGGGTCGGATCCTGGGGCACGATCGCCAGCGAGCGCCGCAGGTCGGCAAGTGCCAGTTCC
>JAKFVZ010000603.1 GCA_021732965.1 Reyranella sp. | reverse complement strand
CGGCGCGACCATCGGATAATCCGGCGGCAACCCCCATTTCTCGCGGTACTGCTCGGGCGACATGTTGTACTGCGTGCGCAGATGGCGCTTCAGCGATTTGAATTTCTTGCCATCCTCGAGGCAGATCAGGAAATCGGCGGTGATCGACTTCTTGACCGGGATCGCAGGCTTGGGCGCCTCCGCCGGAACGATGGGAGCAGCGCCGCCGACGACCCGGCTCAACGCCGCATGCACATCGCTGATCAGCGCAGCCAGATCGGAAGTGGGAACTGAATTGTTCGAGACATAAGCGGACACAATGTCCGCCGTGAGTTCGATGAAATCCGCGCCGTCGTTGTCAGCCATCAGACAATAACTCCTTTTGTGTTTTTGGACCAAGACTATCGGCCAATCGCCAACGCCCCGCGGACGCCAAAGCCCTGGCTCACCACTGCCTTCGGGCGGTCGAGCGCCGAAGACAGTAGAATCGCCTGGAGCGGAACGATCACCCTTGATGTAGTCGATGGTTGAGTGAACAGCAAGCTGCTATTCTCCAGCCGAATACGGTCGATGCGCGGCACTATTGCGAAATAAAGCGGCGCATCATGGTAACCGAAACGTGGCGTCGGCGCCGGAGATTCGCGGCCCGGTTGTCTTGCCACGGCTCGTCACGATCTCTACCAGCAACGGGGTTCGACGCGGCGGAGCTGGCGAGGGGCGGTCGAGCGCCCGGTCGCCGGTGCGCCTGCCAGACATGGCGGACCCGATGACCCAAGCAAAGCGGAAGACTGCGCCGGCTCCTCCGATCGCAGAGAGGCGACGCCACGCGAGGGTCGTCCACGGCGTCACGCTCGAGGACGACTATGACTGGCTCCGCGCCGGCAACTGGCGTGACGTGCTGCGCGACCCGCGCGCGCTGCCGGCGGACATCAGGGACCATCTCGAGGCGGAGAACGGCTATTGCCGCGCGCTGATGGCGCCGACGCGCACGCTTCAACGCGAACTGTTCAAGGAGATGCGCGGCCGGATCAAGGAAGACGATTCCGACGTGCCGCAGCCGCACGGCCCGTATCTCTACTACGAGCGCTACGCCAAGGGCGGCGAGCACCCGCTGATCTGCCGCAGGCCGCGCCATCCGTCCGGCGGACCCGGACGCGAGCAGGTTCTGCTCGACGCCGACGCGCTGGCGCGGGGCAAGGAGTTCTTCGATCTCGGCGACACCGCCCACAGCCCCGACCACCGCCTGCTCGCCTGGAGCGCCGACGAAGCGGGCTCCGAGCTGCATTGCATACGGGTCCGCGATCTCGACAGCGGCCTCGATCTCGATGACCGGATCGACGACACGGACGGCGACATCGTCTGGGCGAGCGACTCGCGCTCGTTCATCTATGTTCGTCTCGACGCGGACCACCGGCCCTCGCGCGTCTATCGCCACCGCCTCGGCTCACCGGCCTCCGAGGACGAGCTGCTGCACGAGGAGACCGACCCCGGCATGTTCGTCGACATCGACGAAACGCAGTCGGGGCGGTTCCTGCTGATCTCGATCGCAGACGCCGACACCTCCGAGGTCAGGATCGTCGATTTCGAGGATCCGTCCGGCCGTCTCGCGATCATCGCGCCGCGCCAGACCGGGCGGCAGTACAGCGTCGAGCACCACGGCGACAATTTCATCATCCGGACCGACGCCGGCGGCGCGGAGGATTTCAAGCTCGTCACGGCGCCGATCGCCGATCCTTCGCCCGGCGCCTGGCGCGATCTCGTCCCGCACCGGCCCGGCCGCCTGATCCTGCACCATGTCTGCCTGAAGGGCCGGCTGGTCCGGCTCGAACGCGAGGACGGCTTGCCGCGCATCGTCATCCGCGATCTCGCCGACGGCGCGGAAAGCAGGATCGCGTTCGACGAGGAGGCCTACGGCCTCGGGCTCGACGCCGGTTACGAGTTCGACACGACGACGCTGCGTTTCACCTACGCCTCGATGGCACGCCCGGCCGAAACCTATGATTACGACATGGCCTCGGGCGAACGCAGGCTGCTCAAGCGGCAGGAGGTGCCCTCCGGCCACGACCCCGCCGGCTATCGGGTGCGCCGGGTTTTCGCCACCGCAGGCGACGGCGCGACGGTGCCCGTCTCGGTGCTGCATCGGGCCGATACGCCGCTCGACGGCTCCGCGCCCTGCCTGCTCTACGGCTACGGCTCCTATGGCGCGGCCATGTCCGCCTCGTTCCGGCGCAACCCGCTCAGCCTCGTCGACCGCGGCTTCGTCTACGCCATCGCCCATGTGCGCGGCGGAACCGACAAGGGCCAGCGCTGGTATCTCGACGGCAAGCGCGACAGGAAGAGCAACACCTTCACCGATTTCATCGCGGCCGGGGAAATGCTGGCGCAAACGGGCTTCACCGCGCGCGGGCGCATCGTCGCGCAGGGCGGCAGCGCCGGCGGCATGCTGATGGGCGCCGTCGCCAACATGGCGCCGGAGCTGTTCGCCGGGATCGTCGCCGAGGTGCCCTTCGTCGACGTGCTCAACACGATCCTCGACGAGACGCTGCCGCTGACCCCGCCGGAATGGCAGGAATGGGGCGATCCGATCCGCGATGCGGCGGCCTTCGCAACCATCCGCAGCTATTCGCCCTACGACAATGTCGCGGCCCAGGCCTATCCGCCGATCCTGGCCATGGGCGGGCTGACCGATCCGCGCGTGACCTACTGGGAGCCGGCGAAATGGGTGGCGCGGCTGCGCGCCACCATGACGGGCGGCGGCCCGGTGCTGCTCCACACCAACATGGAAGCGGGCCATGGCGGCGCGGCGGGGCGCTTCGATTCCCTCAAGGAGGTGGCGCTGGCTTATGCCTTCGCCATCCATGCGGTCGAACACGGCTGGGCGGAAGCGAACTCAGTCCCGGACTGATCAGGCGTCGATGCGGCTGCGCTCGCTGGCGAGATAGGTCTTGAGTTCTTCCATCGAGGCGAAGGTGAAGTCGCCGGCCGGCGTGCGCGCCTGGATCGAGCCGTCGGCATAGATGGTGAAATGCGCCTCGCCGACCTGGTAGGCCCCGACGACGCCCTCCTCCGAGGCCGCAGGAGCCGGCGCCGGCTCCGCCTCGGGCTCTGGCTCGTGCGCGGGCTCTGGCTCGGGCGGGCGATGCGGATCCTGACCCGACCGATCTTCGGCGTAGTATCCGGCTTCCTCCCGCCCATGATCCGCGAACCGGGCCAGATCGCGATCGGGCGTCACAT
>JAKFVZ010000681.1 GCA_021732965.1 Reyranella sp. | reverse complement strand
CGGGAGCCGCCGGCATCGCAGGCGCCATCGCAGCGGCCGGCATGGCAACGCGACCGACCGGCGGCGCGGCCGGACGGCTGAGCGCCGGCTGGCCGGTCTGCATCGGACGGTTCATGTCGAGCGACATGTAGTTCGGCGCGGGCTGCTGCGCGGCCATCGCGGCGATGCCGGTGGCGACCACCGAAACGCGCATGCGACCCTGCATGCCGGCGTCGAAGGTCGAGCCGAAGATGATGTTGGCGTCGCCGTCGACTTCCTCGCGGATGCGGTTCGCGGCTTCGTCGACTTCGTGCAGCGTCATGTCGAGGCCGCCGGTGATGTTGATGAGCACGCCCTTGGCGCCCTTCATCGAGTGATCTTCCAGCAGCGGGTTGGAGATCGCCGACTCGGCCGCGACGCGGCTGCGATCCGGACCTTCGGCCTCGCCCGTGCCCATCATCGCCTTGCCCATCTCGCCCATGACGGTGCGGATGTCGGCGAAGTCGAGGTTGATCAGGCCCGGCATGACCATGAGATCGGTGACGCCGCGCACGCCCATGTGCAGCACGTCGTCGGCCATCTTGAAGGCGTCGGCGAACGTCGTCTTCTCGTTGGCGATCTTGAACAGGTTCTGGTTGGGGATGACGATCAGCGTATCGACGACCTTCTCCAGCTCCGTGATGCCCTGCTCGGCCGACTGCATGCGGCGGCGGCCTTCGAAGTGGAACGGCTTGGTGACGACGCCGATGGTGAGGATGCCCTGCTCGCGTGCCGCGGCGGCGATGACAGGCGCCGCACCGGTGCCGGTGCCGCCGCCCATGCCGGCGGTGACGAACACCATGTTGGCGCCGTCGAGAAGCTGGAGGATCTCCGGCAGCGCCTCTTCGGCGGCCTGACGGCCGACTTCCGGACGGGCGCCCGCGCCGAGACCCTGGGTGATGGTGATGCCGAGCTGGACGCGCCGGTCGGCGAGCGACTGGCTGAGCGCCTGCGAATCGGTGTTCGCAACGATGAACTCCACGCCTTCCAGCGCGGCGCTGATCATGTTGTTGACGGCGTTTCCGCCCGCGCCACCGACACCGACGACGGTAATGCGCGGCTTAATCTCGGACTCCGTCTGAGGGAGACTGAGGTTGATGGTCATTCGGTTTTCTCCACGCAAACGAGGGGTTATCTGCTCGGAGCAACGGCGTGGGCGTCCTGTTTGATTAGAAACCCTTCACCGCCACCGGCTTTTTCTTGTCTTTATGTCTATAGCCTGTGGGATTTGCCTCATCCCGCACAACATATTGCCTAAAAGTTTTCTCTAATCCAACTGCCAATCCGGCCGATCCGACTCGCCGGTGCTTCGTTCGACGCCGGTTGAGCCTGCGCGACGGCGTGGTTCTGGAGCGCGAAGGAAAGAAGTACGGCTGCCGCGGAAAACGCAGGCCCGCCAGTGGAATCCGCGAGTCCCGCCAGACGCAGCGGCGCGCCGGTGCGGACCTTCTTGTTGAGAATCGCAGCGGCGACTTCGGGGACGCCATCGAGCTGGCAGCCGCCACCGACCAGAACGGCGCGTCCACCGGCCAACTTATCCACACCGGACGCTTCGAGTCGGCTGCGCACGAGTTCGAACGTCTCCTCGACTCGCGGACGAATGATGCCGACCAGGATCGAACGCGGAATGTGGTTGGGCCGCGTGCGATCCTCCTCGCCGATCAGCGGCACGTCGATGATGTCGTACTCATCGTTGGGCTTGATGACGGCGCGGCCGATCTGCGTTTTCATCCGCTCTGCATGCGCGACCGGCGTCGACAGGCCACGGGCGATGTCGCGCGTGACGTGTTCGCCGCCGACCGGGATCGAATCGACGTGGACCAGGTGGCCTTCATAGAAGACGGCGATCGAGGTGGTGCCGGCGCCAATGTCGATCAGGGTCACACCGAGGTCACGCTCGTCGGAGACCAGCGAGCTGAGGCCCGCGGCGTGGGCGGCGACGACGCGGTCGGCGATCTCGAGATGGGCGCGGCGCACGCAGACCTGCAGGTTGCGCATCGCACCGCTCGCCGCGGTCACCAGATGAACGTCGACTCCCAGGCGCTCGCCGAACATGCCTCGCGCGTCGCGGACCGGGGTGCCGTCGACCGTGTAGCCGATGGCGGCGGAATGGATGATGTCGCGGTCGGCGGTCTCGGCCGGAAGCTGGATGTGCTGCTGGACGCGGCGGACGTCGCGCTCGCCGATCTCGTGATGGCCGATCGCCACTTCGAGGCTCTGATTGTGCGAGGCCGCCGAACCGCCGCTGACGCCGACGATGACGTCGCGGACCTGCTCGCCGCACATTTCCTCCGCGGTCGACACCGCCGAGGAGATCGCCCGGGTAGCCGCTTCCATGTCGATGATGTTGCCCGAGCGCATGCCGAGAGCGGGCTGGTGGCCGATACCGACCACCCGAAGTCCCTGGCCGTCGACCCGCGCCACGAAGCACACGACCTTGTTGGTGCCGATGTCGAGCGCCGCAATGACGCCATTTCTCGTCTTCGCCACGATGTCCCCCGTCTACGCGTACACTTCCGTTTTTTTGATTCTACGCTGGCCCAGGCGTTCCGTCGCCAGGATTGCGCTTTCTCAGATAAAGTTTGTCGGGCAGTCGCAGATCGACGACGCCGAATTCACGCGACAGCAGCTTGTGCTGCCCGTCGAGCTTGGCGAGATTCTGAAGCGCCGCCACGGCGTCCTCCTCCGGCAACCAGATCTCGACCCCGTTGTTCAGGATGAGATTCCAGCGGCGCTGTCCGACCCACACGGCGGAGCGAAGCTGCTGCGCCACGGTCGGCTCGTAGGTGAGCAGCAGCAACAGGTCGCCGACATGGTCGGGCGCACCGGGACCGCCCAGCAGCAGCAGCTTCTCGGCGCCGGGCGGCATGCGGCTCGCCCGCACGGTGCGGCCGTTGGCATCGATCAGCGTGTACTCCGTGCCGTTCTGCCAGATCGCGACGGCGCGGCGCTCCTTCATCGTGACATAGAGCGTGTCCGGCAGGCGGCGCTCGACCGTCGCCCATTCGACCCAGTCGATCGCCTCGAGCCGCTTGCGGGAGGCCTGGAGGTCGATGCCGAGCAGCGAATCGCCCCGGCTGACGTTCAGTGCGGCGAGCAGATCGGCCCGTTCGACATAGTCGCGCCCCTCGACGGTGACGTCCGCGAGCTTGAACGGCGTGATGGCGCCGACGACGGTGTGCGAGATGGCCTCCAGGCGGC
>JAKFVZ010000479.1 GCA_021732965.1 Reyranella sp. | reverse complement strand
GCTTCACGCCGGCGGCAACTGCGTGGCATGAAGCAATCGGCGGCGCACGTCTCACGCCCAGATACTGCGGCCAGCACTTCGACGGCGTTTCGGCTCGACGCCCGTGCCCGCCCCTCACCCCCCGCACCCGAACAGTAGCGATGTGGCATCCGATGATCCGTTCCCGTCGTGGTCAGTTCCCGTGCCTGTTCAGCAAGGTCATGCGATAAGAGAATAGGCTTTGTCTGTCGTGCCGGATGACCGCCAGTTCGGAGGACTCTCGATGTCGTCAGATTCCCCGCCTCCCCGCTTGAAGCCGATTGGTGAGGCGCTCGGCCTGCACGAGATCATTGCGTCGGTAAGACAGCTCTCCTTCATGAAACAGCATTGCCAGACTCTGCTCGGCACGCTGAGCGTCAAGCTGGAAACCACCTACGCGAGGGCACCCTCCGGCAGGCAGGCAAAAGGCCAGACCTACGAGCTGCAACGAAACGAGAAGCCAGATCCGTCGGTCAGGGAGCGGCTGCTCGAAAAACTGATCTGGACGGGTTGGAGATTCCGGTCCGTCTCCGCACATGGGCAGCCGTTCCTGGGCGACGTGTGCCGATTCATCCAGACCTACCAAATGCCGCTTCAGGGAACGAGGAAGGACGCACGGTGGGGAAAGATCGACCTCGTTGGCACAACCTCCGAAACCCTCCCTGCCGTCATTGAATTGAAACAGGAAGACGCAACCGATACGCCACTGCGGATGCTGGCCGAGGGGCTTGCCTATGGCTGCGCCGTTCGCAAGGCATGGAACGAAGGCGGTCTACGCGCGGAATGGATGGCGGCCATGCGGACGAACGGCCTGGCTCAAGAGCCGCCGAGCACTCTCACCGCCGTGCCGGTCATTCTCCTTGCCCCGGTTGAATTCTGGAAGCGCGCGATCGGAGTTCCGGGAACTCGGACGAGCGGCAAGGTTCAGGAGGATGCCTGGCCTGTTTTCATGGAACTTGCGGAAAAGTGCGAGACGCACGGCTTTCCGGTCCACTTCGCCCAGTTCGAGATCACGACTGGCGCAAGCACACCAGGTGCAACCACGGTGTCCAACGTCACCCCAGTCGTACTGCCCGGTGGCCATCCGTCATGACAAAGCGACCTGCGATGCTTTCCAGTTGTGCGGCGATTCGGACGAAGGTTGACCAGAGCAACGCGACTCAGCACACGCCAAGACCTTGGATTTCTGCGGCATCGCAGCACAAAATCACGTTGTAATGCCAGTGTTTCTGCGGCTGTCCAGCATGTCATCATGCTGAAACCCGCACTCAGCCTCTTGCGCGAAGGATTCAAATTGTGTTATTATCGGTTCATGGGTTGAGGATCAGCCCACTATATCAAAGGAGGAATATATGCCACGTAAACGCACCCCGGATAAACCTACCACAGATACAGAAACCCAACCGGCAACCGAGACTCCAATCGAAGCCGCCACCGCCACGGCGGAGCCGCCCGAAGCCGCAGTTCCACAGCAAACCCAGAGCTTTGTCGAACGCCTCCAACAGCAGCGCGGGGGCAGCCTCGCCGCTGATCCCTTTGGAATCGCCGGCGATTACGTCGCGGGCGTTCGCCTGTTCGAGAACCGGAAAGACCGGCTCATGGCCATCAAGTTCGAGGCCAAGCCCAGCCCGGCCGTCCTGGACCGGATGAAGGAGGCGGGCTATCGCTGGAACCCCAGGGACCAGGTCTGGGTCCATCCCATCAGGCAGGAATCCGCCCGGACCACCCGTATCGAGGCCGAGAGGCTCTACCAGGAAGTCCGCGGCATGATCCGTCAGGAAAGAGGGATCGAGTCCGGCCAGGAAATCCCATTCTGATCGGACTGCCAACGAGAGACATGGCAGGTCCGTATGCGCCCATCGCATCGCACTTTTGACAGTCACCGGCAAAAACAATCGGTTGCAACGCGAACGATTCTGTGCAACCAATCGTCTAACGGGAGGGCATGGGGTCATGAACAGCACGCCAGGGACGGGGCCATTGGCCCCGGTGGTTGCTGACCATGCCGCGCCGGCCGCCCGATTGGCGACAGGGGTCGCTCTTCTCACCCGAGCCAGCCGAACCGACTGACCAACAAGAGAAATCAACCGCCACAACCGAAGGAGGCGACCATGCAGTACAAGACGATCATCCTGGAGATGCTAGAGCAGCGGACGGAACTGCACGAGCAGCTCCTCCGGGAACGCAAGCTGCTGACGACGCTGGAGATTTACGCGAAGGAATTGAAGTCCAGCCACGAGGCGCTAACGGAGCAGCTCGGCCAGGCGAGGCCGGGCAGCGATCCGAGCCAACTCTCTTCGGAAGCCTTCGAGATGGCGCTGATGGAACTGGAGAATCGTTTGCCGTCCGCGTCTCTGAAGGGCGACCACGACGAACTCTCCCTCGACGACGCGATGGCGTTCGTCCGCAGTCCTTCGTTGCGAAAGTAAGAGCCTCACGCCAGCAGCCAACGCTGTTTGATCCCCTTCCCGACGATCTCCCTTCCACGCCGTCCGCCCCGCCTGGGGCCAAAGACGACGGCACACTACCCAGCCCGCCGGGCCGCGCAAGCGGAAACCCGGTTCCCCCTGAAGGACTCCCCCCAGTTTCCGCTGGCACGGTCGCTGCGCGAGCCGAGCCCCGGCCTGGGGCTGGGCATTCTTCTGGCCGTCAGGCCCCCGATAGCGGGCCGGAAACGCCAGAAGGAGACCGCGCTATGGATAGCACCCAACTCAACTTGTTACTCGATCCACCCCTGCCCGCATCGCTGCGCCGCACACCTGAACCGACACGGCCGGCCGGCCAATCGGGCATCGCCAGCGGCGAGAAGGCCAAGGCCCGCGACATCGTCGCCGCGATCCGCACGCTGAAGGTCATCGAGCAGGAACACCGACCGGCAAGAGCAGAGGAAAAACAGAAACTTGCCCGGTTCTCCGGCTTCGGCCCAGTCGCTCTCTCAATCTTTCCTGAACCCGTCAGCGGGCGCTACAAGGATGCCAGCTGGCAGGCACTGGGGGATGAGCTGAAGGCGCTCCTCACACCAGACGAATACGACAGTGCCAAGCGCACCACATTCAATGCCTTCTACACATCCCCCGTCGTCATCAGCTCGATGCACGATGCCATACGGCGGTGGGGTATATCGGACGGCGCGATGATACTGGAACCCGGCTGCGGCATCGGCAACTTCATGGGACATGGTGCGCCAGGCCAGCATTTCATCGGC
>JAKFVZ010000481.1 GCA_021732965.1 Reyranella sp. | reverse complement strand
CGGCGTCTGGCCGACGACGCAGCAGATCGTCCTGGGTGGCCGCAAGTACAGCGCGGTCGATGCCTTCGAGGGTCAGTACCGGCTGGCCGAACTGAAGGCCCGCGCCTCCGCCGAGATGAAGGGGCTCGACTTCCTCGCGGTGCCGACGTCCGGCACGATCTACACGCTGGCCGATCTCGAGCGCGAGCCGGTGCTCTACAATTCCAACCTCGGTCACTACACCAACTTCGTGAACTTCTTCGGCCTGTCGGCGCTGGCCGTACCGGCGGGCTTCCGGCCCGACGGCATGCCGTGCGGCCTCACGCTGATCGCGGCCGCGAACGCCGAGCGCGCGCTGCTGGCCTTCGGTGCACGCTGGCAACGCGCCGTGCCGCTCCCGCTGGGCAAGACGACGAGCCGGTTGCCGCCGCCCGAGACCGATCCCGTCGTCGTGGAGGATCGCGTGCCGATCGCGGTGGTCGGTGCGCATATGAGCGGCCTCCCCCTGAACGGACAGCTTCTCGAACTGGGCGGCCGGCTGGTGAAGGCGACCAGAACCGCACCCGCCTATCGTTTCTATGCCTTGCCGGGCGGCCCGCCGCACCGGCCGGGGCTGGTGCGTGTCGCCGAGGGCGGTGGCGAGATCGAGCTCGAAGTATGGAGCTTGCCCGCGGAAAAGATCGGCGCCCTGCTGCGCCAGATCCCAGCGCCGCTCGGGCTGGGCAGCGTCAGCCTGGCCGACGGCACGTCGGTAGCGGGCTTCCTCTGCGAAGCCCACGCGACCACGGCCGCGAAGGACATCACTTCGCTGGGCGGCTGGCGAGCCTACGTCAAGACACTCGGCTGATCCGCGGCCCTTCAACTGCGACGTACCGGTCTGCTAGGGTCCGCTCCTTCGAGGAGAGGAAACGGAACCCATGAGTGGAAAAATCGCCGTCGTCACCGGCGCGGGCAGCGGCATCGGCCGCGCCTCGGCGCTCGCCCTGCTGAACAACGGCTACAAGGTCGCGCTGGCGGGCCGCCGCAAGGACGCGCTGGACGAGACGGTGTCGATGGCGGGCAACAACGCGCCCAACGCGCTGGCCGTGCCGACCGACGTCACCAAGCGCGACGACATCGTGGCGCTGTTCGCCAAGGTGAAGGCCACCTGGGGTCGGCTTGACCTGGTGTTCAACAATGCCGGCGGCGGCGCCCCGCCGGTGCCGCTCGAAGACCTGCCCTACGAGACTTGGCTGAGCGTCCTGGCGGCCAATCTGACCGGTCCATTCCTGTGCACGCAGGAAGCCATCAAGATCATGAAGGACCAGACGCCGCGCGGCGGCCGCATCATCAACAACGGCTCGATCTCGGCGCACGCGCCGCGGCCCTTCTCGGTCGCCTACACCTCGACCAAGCACGCCATCACCGGCCTCACCAAGTCGACGTCGCTCGACGGCCGCGCCTACGACATCGCCTGCGGCCAGATCGACATCGGCAACGCCGTATCGCCGATGACCGACCGCATGACCAAGGGCGTGCTGCAGCCCAACGGCACAACGGTCGCCGAGCCGCGCATGGACGTGTCGGCCGTGGCCAACGCCATCCTCTACATGGACAGCCTGCCGCTCGATGCGAACGTGCAGTTCATGACCGTGATGGCGACGAAGATGCCGTTCGTTGGTAGAGGCTAAGGATCAGATCCTTCCCCTTTGCGGGCTCCGCAAAGGGGAAGTGCCCTCGTCTTGCGAGGGCGATGGGGTCATGACCCCTCCGTCGCGTAAGACGCGACACCTCCCCATTTGAATGGGGAGGCGAATGAAGAATCAGTAGCCCTCGTCCTGCAGGTTGAGCAGCGGGAAGGCGCTGTGTACGCCGGTCAGGTTGGTGGGCCAGCTTCTGGCGATGTAGCTCTTGTCGAGCTGCGAGAGCGATGTGACGCCGAGCAGGCCCATCGCCTCCTTCATCTCTTCCTCGAGCAGCTCGATCACGCGCTCGATGCCGGCCGCGCCGGCCGCGGCGAGGCCGTAGCAATAGAGACGGCCGAGGCCGACCCAGTCGGCGCCCATGCAGATCGCCTTCACGATATCGCTGCCGCGGCTGAAGCTGCCGTCGACCGCCACCTTGGCGCGTCCCGCCACCGCCTCGACGATCTCCGGAAGCGCCTCGGCCGAACCGCGCCCGTGGTCGAGCTGGCGGCCGCCATGGTTGGAGCAGTAGACTGCCCAGACGCCCTGCTGGCAGGCAAGGTCGGCATCCTCGCCGGTACCGATGCCTTTCAGCATGAACTTCACGTCGGGGAACTTTTCGCGGACGGCGATGAAGTTCTTCCACGAGAAGGCGGCCTGGTGGTCCTGCCCGACTGCCGAGGTGCGCCACGACTTCACGAAGCGCTTGGCGATGTCGCGTTCGCGGCGGCTGTAGACCTGGGTGTCGACGGTGATGCAGAAGGCGTCGTAGCCTGCATCCATCGCCTGCTTCACCCGGTCCGCGACCCACGCATCGTCGCCGCGCACGTAGAGTTGATAGATCTTGGGGCCGCCACCGCCCTTCACGATGTCTTCCAGCTTCAGCGTCGTAACCGAGCTGATCAGCATCGCGACATTGCCCGCGCCGGCGCCCTGCGCGACCGTGATGCCTCCACCCGGTTCGAAGGATTCGAGCGATCCGACCGGCGCCAGCATCACCGGCAGGCGGATCTTGCGGCCGAGGATTTCGGAGGATGGATCGATCGACGAGACATCGCGCAGCACACGAGGCTTGAAGGCGATCGTGTCGAGCGCCAGTCTGTTGCGGCGCAGCGTGGTTTCGGTTTCGGTACCGCCGATCAAATAATCCCAGATGTTGGGATTGAGCCGGATTTTCGCCGCTTTTACGATCTCGTGTAGCGTCACGAAGTCGTTTTCCAGACCGCTCGCCATTGTTCCCTCGACTCTCGCAGTGGTGGCGGTTTCTTGCGCGTCCTTCGGCGCCGCGTCAACGTGGTGTCACGGGCGGCCGGCATTGACGGTGGCGACTTCCGACGATTTGATCGCCGCCCGGGCATCCGCTCGGCGGAACATGCAGGACGGCCCGCAAGACAATGGGCAAGCGGCAAGGACTCAAGATGAAGAGACGCGTACTGACGACGGCCCTTGTCCTCGGATTGTTCGGAGGGCCGGCCCTCGCCGCCGATCCGCTGCCGACGATGAAGGAAACGCCGATGTTCGCCGACCAGGTGAAATCGGGTGCCCTTCCGCCGGTCGACAAGCGCATTCAGCAGCAGCCC
>JAKFVZ010000251.1 GCA_021732965.1 Reyranella sp. | reverse complement strand
CAGTGTCTCCGGAGCGGCAGACATGCCAGCCGTTCAAGGTAAGCCCGAATTCGGCGGGGCCCGTACAGCTGCGGACGATCTCCATGTCAGCTCCCGGGAGAATCAGGTTCACACACAGAATCGGCCTGCCGGACGCGCGTCAAGGCGATCGCAATCCCGAGGTGGGGTTGCGGTGGTTGCCATGCAGCGAGGGGCGTCGAGAATTCGCCTGAGTGTCGACCAGCCATCTCGCAGGCATTGATGCCTGGCATGGAATCCTCCGCCGAGCGGGCAGACCACTGCGCCCGATCGCCCGCAGAGATGCCGAATGTTCGACCTCGGATGATCGGGAAGCAATTGCTGGCGGCTGGCAGATCATGCGCGACGAGAGTGTCGCCGTCAGCCAGGTCCATCTCGCGATCGATGAGCTGCGCCTGGCCGTGTCCAAGGCCTACTGGCGGCTGTCATTGTCCCTGACGGCCGTGATCTCATAGCAAGGCTGTTGGGTAGCCCTGGGGGCACCCCTGACCGACTGCGCGACGCGTTGCGTGGCCAATGATGTCCCGTTCTGACGGTGGAGATCTCAAGCGCGATGGAAGCAGCTGGGGCTGCGCGGTCGGTCAATGCTTCTGTCGACGGGGGAACCTGGTGAATCTCGTCGATCAAGGGCGACTGGTTCCCATGGTCCGGTTCGCAGGCAGCCAAACTGCAGACAGTGACTGTGACCGGGTTCGGCGAGGCTATCGCCGTCGTCGGTGCGCCGGATTTGTCGGTGCCTTGCAAGGCGTAAGTGACGTTAGAATCTGACTTTATGTCTACTGTGTGCGAAGAAAATTTCGCACCCTGGTGGGCCGAAGGTGTCGACCTCGAGGCATGGTTTTTTGAAGGGTGCTTGGAGCGCCATGGTGGCGGCTCGCAGCGTGACGACAGGACGATTGTGGTCCGCCCGGTCTTTCGGTTGACGCTGATGTGGTCGATGTACCCAGCACCCTGAAGCAGGCGGTAATAGTTCTGGACCGTGCGGGTACACCGGCCCAGATCGGTCGCGAGCCAGTTGGAGCAGACCTCGATCGGTCGCTTGGATCCTCGGTTGATCAATAGGGTCAGCAGCCGCATGGCGCCGTCGCTGACCTTCTTGTCCACGACAGGCTGGATGCTGTGGCGCCGGACAGCTCCTCCGAATGTCCCCCGGCCGCGCTCGCCTCCACGCCGAGATCTTGTGAGATAGGGCTTTTTGGGTCGGATCAGGCGTCGCTTCAGCTTGCCGATCTCGGTGCGCAGTGTGGCCGGGGAGACCCGGAACTCCTCGACGTCCTCTGCTTCCCACTTGCCTGCGGCCACCCCGGCATAGGCCGCCGCGAGCTCTAAGCCCTTTGGGGCCCCGGCCATGACAAGCAGGATCTGGGTGCGGATGTCGGACAAGCGTCTTCCCTGCCCAGCTGACGCCAGGACGATTTCGAGCTGTGGAGAGCCCAAGCGCCATCGATCGGACGAGAGGTCCGTGCTTGACGCTAAATCGAGAGGGGAATAGCCTTCAGGGGTCGAGACGAAGACTGATTTGCCTCTCGGGGCGATTTGGTTCGATCAGCGCCTGCCGGGATGGCCGTCCTGGCAGGCGTTTTCTATGGGCGGTTCATGCGAGTGCCCCCGGCGCTGCGAAACGATTCCGAACGAGCTTCGGCTTGCCGGGCAGGATCGGAGACGAGGCGATGTAAGCGCGCCTGAGGCTTGCCACGTCGCTGTGGTAAAGCACGAGGCCTTCGCTGATCTCTTCGATGTGCGCTTCGGGGTAGGCCTTGAGCGCGGCCTGGATCCCTTTCACGTAGAACTTCTTGAAGCGCGAAGGCGGCTGGGACTTGGGGTCGCTTGATCCGCCGAACTGCTCAGCAAGCTCGCGCCAGGTGACGGTCACCTTCTCGCCGACCGGTATGCGGGGCAGCCTGTAGTTCAGGTACATGAAGATATCGATGGCAGTGGCGGAGTGCGCGATCAGGCGCAGCCTTTCCATCGGGATCGGGACCACGTCGCGTCGAAATTGCCTCCAGGTCGCCTCTGGGATTGTGATGGCCTGGGGCCAGCGCACCTTGTCGAGCCGGCCGTCGCGATAATGGTACATGTCGTCGGTGGCGATGGCGCCGGAGGCGACGAACTGGTTGTTGCGAAACATGAGCATGTCGTCGCAGTGCTCATCGGCAAACCTGACCGTCACGCTCACATTCGTGTGGCTGAGCTTGATCAGCTGAGCCTTCGTCATGTTGATCGCGTCGCCGGCGGTACCGATACCGATGCCACGCAGCCATTCCTTGATCGGTCCGATCTCCAGACAGCGGTTGTGGGTGTCGGAGGACTGGCTCGCCTGAGATGCGATCCACAGGACAAGGCAGCGCGCTTTCGCACCGTAGGGGACGCCGATCGGGATCGTGGTGTTGGTATCGGGGATATCGAGGTCGTTCGTCGTCAGCCGCATCGTGAAGCGCTGGCCCTTGCGAACGAAAGTCGAGGGGGTGCCATCTTGGTTGGGCGTCTGCTCGCGGACTGGCAGCCCGGCGATGCATAGCGAGCGGTGCATGAACGCGATATCGTAAACCACAGCAGGGTTATGCGGGTCGGCCGGAAGTGCCAACGCCTTGTCGAGATCAGTCAACTGCTTGTCGTCGGTGGGCGTGTCGAACATGGTCATGGCAGATAGCTTTCGCATTGCGTCGTCATATCGCCACGGCAGACGTCATCGCAAAAGCCCTTGGGCGTGACCAATGTCGCCTGAACGCTGATTGCCTGTCCTAAAACCGGACCCAAGCACAACTGGCTGTCCGTAAAGCGGGCCTAAGACCTCCCAGAGAGCCGCGGTCACTGGCTGTTTTCCGGACCTAAGCGTCTTCGAATCAGCTTCAAATCGTGTGTTTTGCGAATCGGATGGTGCTTTGAGCGGAATGAGCGTCGCCTTAGGTCCGGTTTTCGCCACCCCCTTAGGTCCGGTTTGTCGTAGCCAGTGGGTGCCCCGCCAGGAACTCCACTGCGGCTTTGGGTGAACGCACATGCGAGGCGGCCGTCTGTTGACGCGGCTCTTTCCGGCAGGCTTTTGGTTGTGGATGCCCCTGAGGACTGGAAGTGTTCCAGGCGAGCGGGCCAGAGCACCATCTCCAACGACCAAGAGATGCCCGGGTCTGACCCGAGCATGTTGGGTGAGGCCGGCACGCCGTGAGTTGACCACGAGATCCGGGGAAAAGCGCTCATCCAGACGGCCCG
>JAKFVZ010000210.1 GCA_021732965.1 Reyranella sp. | reverse complement strand
GGACTTCATCGGCTCCCTGTTCGGCGTTAGTGCGGAAGCAGCCTCCCTGCGAGAAGGTCATCGTCGCCTGGCGCCGCTCTACGACTGCAAGCGGCTCTTCGTGCAGCGCTACGTCACGCGGGCGCTGAAGCCCGACGCGGCCGTCGCGCTCGACGGCGCCGCCGTCACGACAGCCCTCCCGCTGTCGGTGACGCTGGCGGACGGTCTGGAAGCCTGGGAACTGGCCTTCGCGCTCGCTGTCCGCGACCTGATCGGGGCGGAGTTCAAGGTCGAGGCGCCGACGCCACAGGTCACGGCCTTCGCCGAATATGCCGCCTGGGCGCTGCATCATCCCGAGGGCCGCAAGCGCCACCAGGACGGGCCGCTGTTCAAGGTGCCGCACAAGCTCGACTTCGAGCATCTCGTGCCGATCGAGACCGAGATCGTTGACGGCGTGACGCGCATGAAGCTGCCGCGGCCGATGCTGCGCCATCGCGAGGGCTTCGCGCTCACCGACCAGGGCTTCGATCTCGTGCGTGCGCTCGATCACGCCAACTACTGCATCTGGTGCCATAACCAGAGCAAGGACAGCTGCTCGCGTGGGCTGAAGGATCGCAAGACCGGGGCTTTCCAGAAGTCGCCATTCGGCGTGACGCTCGCGGGCTGTCCGCTCGAGGAAAAGATTTCGGAGATGAACCTGCTGAAAAGCGAGGGTTTCTCCATCGGCGCGCTGGCGATGGCCGCGGTCGACAATCCGCTGCTGGCGGCGACCGGCCACCGCATCTGCAACGACTGCATGAAGGCCTGCATCTACCAGAAGCAGGAACCGGTCGACATCCCGCAGATCGAGACCCGCACGCTCAAGGACGTTCTGGCGCTGCCCTGGGGCTTCGAGATCTACTCGCTGCTCACGCGCTGGAACCCGCTGAACCTGCGCCGCCCGATCCCGCGTCCTGCGACGGGCCGTACGGTACTGGTGGTCGGACTCGGTCCCGCCGGCTTCAATCTCGCGCATCACCTGATGAACGACGGCCATACCGTGGTCGGCATCGACGGACTCAAGATCGAGCCGTTGCCCGAGGTGCAGTCCGGCGTTCGCATGGATGGCACGCGTGTGCCCTTCGCGGCGGTGAAGGACGTCGCGGCCCTGCGCGAAAATCTCGGCGAGCGCGCGATGGCGGGCTTCGGCGGCGTCGCCGAGTACGGCATCACCGTCCGCTGGGACAAGAACTACCTCAAGATGGTGCGCCTGCTGCTGGAGCGGCGCGCGCAGTTCTCGATGTTCGGTGGCGTGCGCTTCGGCGGCACGGTGACGGTCGAGAGCGCCTTCGCCATGGGCTTCGACCACATCGCGCTCTGCGCCGGCGCCGGCAAGCCTACGGTACTCGACCTGCCCAACGGGCTGGCGCGTGGCGTGCGCGCGGCGTCGGATTTCCTGATGGCGCTGCAGCTCACGGGCGCCGCCAAGAAGGATTCGATCGCAAACCTGCAGATCCGCCTGCCGGTGGTGGTGATCGGCGGCGGCCTCACCGCGATCGACACGGCGACGGAATCGCTCGCCTACTATCCGCTGCAGGTCGAGAAGTTCCTCGCCCGTCACGAGACGCTGGTCGCCGAGCGCGGCGAAGCGGCGGTGGGCGCCAACTGGTCGGCCGAGGAACGCGAGATCGCCGCGGAGTTCATCGCTCACGCTCGGGCCATCCGCGCCGAGCGCGAACTGGCGGTGCGCGAGGGACGCGAGCCCGCGATCACGAAGCTGGTGAACGGCTGGGGCGGTGTCTCGCTCGTCTATCGCCGTCGCCTGATCGATTCGCCGTCCTATACGCTGAACCACGAAGAGGTCCTCAAGGCGCTCGAAGAGGACATCCGGTTCGTCGAAGGCCTGTCGCCCGTTGCCGTCGAGATCGACGAGGCCGGCCAGGCGAAGGCGCTGAAGGTCGCGGGCGAGCAGAACGGCGCCAAGGTCGAGGCGACATTGCCGGCGCGCACGATTCTCGTCGCCGCGGGCACGCAGCCCAACACGGTGCTGGCGCGCGAGGATGCGACGCACGCCTTCATCGACGGCAAGTATTTCCGCGCCCTTGATGAAGAGGGTAATCCCGCGACGCCGGAGCGCGTCTGCAAGCCCGGCGAGGTGCGCGTGCTGATGTACCGCCACGCCGACAACCGCTTCATGTCGTTCTTCGGCGACCTGCATCCTTCGTTCGCAGGCAATGTCGTGAAGGCGATGGGCGGGGCGAAGCAGGGCTATCCGGTCCTGACCCGGTCGATGACGGCGCTGTCGGCGCCGATGCGCACGCCGGCGGAGATCCTCGACGAGGCCAATCGTTCGTGGCGCGCCCGCGTGGTCCGCGTCGACCGCCTGACGCCTACCATCATCGAAGTGATCGTCGAGGCGCCGGCTGCGGCCCGCAACTTCGAGCCCGGCCAGTTCTATCGCCTGCAGAACTACGAGGCGCGCTCCCTGCGCACCGAGGGCACGCTGCTCACCATGGAAGGCCTCGCGCTGACCGGCGCGTGGGTCGACAAGGAGAAGGGCCTGCTGTCGCTCATCGCGCTGGAAATGGGCGGCTCGTCCGACCTCTGCGCCCTGCTGAAGCCGGGCGAGCCGGTGATCGTCATGGGCCCCACGGGCGCGCCCACGGAGATCGAGCCGGGCGAGACCGTGGTGCTGGTGGGCGGAGGCCTCGGCAACGCCGTGCTGTTCTCGATCGGCCAGGCCTTCCGCAAGGCCGGCAGCAAGGTGCTCTACTTCGCGGGCTACAAGAAGATGATCGACCGTTACAAGGTCGAGGAGATCGAGGCCGCGGCCGATGTCGTGGTCTGGTGCTGCGACGAGGCGCCGGGCTTCACGCCGGGCCGGCCGCAGGACAAGTCGGTCGTCACCAACATCGTCGAGGCGATGCGCCAGTACGCGTCGGGCGAGCTGGGCGAGCAGCCGATTCCCTACAATGCCGCCGACCGCATCGTGGCCATCGGCTCGGACGGCATGATGAACGCCGTGCGCCTCGCGCGGCACGCCGCGTTGAAGCCATACCTCAAGCCCGAACACGCGGCCTTCGGCTCGATCAATTCCCCCATGCAATGCATGATGAAGGAGATCTGCGCCCAGTGCCTGCAGCTCCACAGGGATCCGGAGACGGGCAAGGAAACGGTTGTCTTCTCCTGCTTCAACCAGGACCAGCGGCTCGATCTGGTCGACTTCGCCAACCTTCGCCAGCGCCTGCGCCAGAACTCCGTGCAGGAAAAGATCGGTGCGCTTTG